>NZ_SMKP01000131.1:0-30376 GCF_004349015.1 Nonomuraea diastatica | reverse complement strand
GGGATGGGCCCTGGGGCTCGGCGGGCGCGGCTGCCGGTGTCGACGGGTGGGCCGCCTGCGGGTGGGCGGTCGGCCATGCCTGGGCGGCGGGCCGCTCCGGAGCGACGTGACGCTCCTGGGTGGCAGGATCGTCCTGGGAAACCGGCTGGGCTGTCGCCTCTTCGGGGGCCGGGACAGGGTCCGGGGCCGGGTGCCGGGACGCTGGTGGCGGCGTGGCGGTGGGCGCGGCGGGTGCGTAGATGGCGTCGGTGTCACGCTCGCCCGCGCGCCCGGGACCGAAGTCGGGCAGCCACGTCGAAGACCCGCCGCGGCGGGACGAGGTGTCGCCGGGGCGGGTGTAGCCGGTCTCACGAGCGGGCGGCTCGGGGCGGAAGGATTCTCGCGACGGAGGCTCCTGGCGGTGGCCGGGATCCCGCGACGGAGGGTGGCCGGGCTCGCGCGACGGCTCCGGCCGAGTGCCCGCCTGCCCTGCGGTGTCGTGGTCGAAGGCGGACTCGCGCGAAGGCGGGGCCTGGCGGTGGCCGGGGTCGTGGGACGGGTCGTGGCGATGGGCCGTCTCGCCGGACGAATCGCGGCGGGAGGGGGAGTCCGCGGTGTCGAAGGACGTCTTCCACGCCGGGGCGGGCTCTCGCGGCGGGGCGGCCCGGTCGAAGGGCACCCCGCGCGAGGACGTCTCACGGGACAGGGCATCGCGCGACGGCATCTCACGGGAGGGCGTCTCATGGGACATGGCGTCGCGCGACGGCGTTCCGCGGGACGGCGTCTCGCGGGACGGCTGCTCCGAGGGCCGCGCGTACGCCGTCTCGGACGACCTCGGCGGCGGGTTGTAGCCGACCGCTGGCTCCTCCGGCTCGCGCCGCGAGACCGGGGGAAACGGCAGCGCGTCGGAGGACAGCGGCGGCACCGGCTGCAGCTTGGCCACCCGTGGTGCGAACGGCGTCACCGTGGTGTCCTCGACCACGGGAGGATCGGGGTCGAAGTCGGCGGAGGACAGGCGCAGGGCCTCGTCGTCGTGGGGGCTCACGTGGCGCTTGCGCGGGTCGAAGAGCCATTCGGCGTGACGGGTGTGACCGTTCCACACGTAGCCGAGCTTGACCCGCCACAGGCCGTCGTCGCGTTTGGCGGAATCCCAGTCGATCTCGTCGGTGGGCACGCCGCGCCTGGTCAGGCGCTCGGCGACGAGGTCGCCGAGGGTCGGGCCGGGCGAGGACTCGCCGGGCATGCGTACGGACACCCGCTGCGCCTGCTGGGCGACGTATTCGCGCTCCTGCAGCACCGGCCCCTCGAACCAGCGGACTCGCTCGACCGGGATCCCGGCGGTAGCGGCTATCTCCTCCGCCGTCTCTCCGGCGCGGATGCGGGCCTGGATCTCCTTGGGGCGCAACGGACTCTCCACTTCGATCTCGTACTGGCCGAGACGGGAGAAGTTGCCGCGGACGGCAGCACGGAGCCGGTCGTCCACGGGAAGCGTGAAGCGCGTACCCCGCCCGGCAGTTGCCAGCACGAGATAGGTGCCGTCCTCACTCACCGCGACGAGTCGGAGCTCCTGCATGCGAGTCCTTTCGCCAGCGTCGCCATTCTTCCCCCGGACCCTTGAGTCTCTCGCGTGTGCCGGTTGCCTGCCAGCACCGTACCCGGCATGTCCGAACATCGCCTTCCTGGGATAGTCCCGAGGCGATGTGACGCCGGTCACATTCGTGGAATCCATCCCTCTAGAGCCCGCCGTCGCGCATGAGGAGGTTAGAGGCCCTTGAGGGATTCTGGCGAATCTCGCCGCGCGCCGGAGCGCACTTGAGCCAAGAGGCCACAACGGACGGGTGGGCGGCCGGATGGAGATGCAGATGCCGAGCGGCGGCCCCGGCGATGTACGGAGCGTAGGCGGAGTACGCGACTCCGGCCTTGGTGACCTGACAAGTCCGGGAATGCGCTGTTCCGACGACGAACACCCCCGATCGCACCAGAGCGCGTACGGCGGCGCCGAGGGCGGGGGAGTCGGCGCCGTCGATGGACAGGTTCGCGACGGAGGGGCCGCGCGCGTGCCTGCGGATCCAGTCGAGCCCCGCCAGCGCGTCGGCCAGCGTGCCCGAGCCGCCGCAGCCGAGCACGCGTACCGAGGCGATGCGGGCCTTGGGAGCGACGGCGTGGACACGGCCCGCGGTGCGCGTGCCGTTGCCGGCGCAGTCGCGCCCGGTGCCGCCGGTGGCGTCGAAGGCCCGCCAGGCCCGGTCGCCGAACTCGGGCCGTCCTGGGTCGAGGCCGCTGTCCACGACGTACACGGTGGTGCCCGCGCCGGTGGCCCGGCTGGACGGCGGAGGATCGGCTCTTCTGCTCGTCATGGGATGGATCTGCCGGTCGGCCTCGATCGCGCGTACCCGCGGGTCGGCCCGGAGCTCGGCCAATTCGGCGGCGGTGAGGAAGGTGGCGAACCCCGGCAGCGCCGCGGTGTAGTAACGGCGCACCCGCCATCGCGCCTCGCCGACGAGGTCGCGGGCGGCGCCTCGGCCGCGGGCGGTGACGATGTAGGGCCGGACGGGTTCGGTCACGGCGGGGCGCAGGGCGGTTCCTGAGGCGGGCGTCATGGCCAGCGGGATGGCGGTCGCGGCGGCCGTGGCCACGGCCGCGGCGAGGTAAACGGAGGGCAGGCCGAGTCGTCGGGGCACGAGCCACGAGGTTGCCTGTCGCGCACGTCACAAGAACATCAGGACACGCCGTCGCGTCTATTCCCGGGAAAGTTTTTACCGAACAACGATACGAGGGGACTGATCCGGGGGATGAGCGGCGAGCAGCGGACTTTTGAGCTGACCGTCCCACAGATCATGGGGAGCGCCCTGGCCGCGGTGACCGCGGCCGTGGCCGCTTCCTATCTCGGCGTCGCAGGGACAGTGATCGGCGCCGCGGTCGTCAGCGTGGCCAGCACGATCGCGGGCGCCGTCTACACGCACTATCTCGCGCGTACGTCAGACCGGGTCAGGCAGCGCGCACTGGCCGGGCAGCGAGCCGAGGGCGAGCCCGCGGGAGACGGGCCCGCCGAGCACGAGCCCGCGGGAGAGTCGGGCGATGAGGGGTCCACGCTCGTCATGCCGGCCGTCGGGCCGGTCTGGCGCCTGCCGTCGTGGACGCGGTTAGGGGCGGCCGCGGCCGTGGTGTTCGCCCTCAGCATGGGCGGCATCCTGGTCTATCAGGCGGTGACCCGGCAGACGGTGCACGAGCAGGTCACCGGCAGGCACCCGAAGGGCGCGGACGAACGCCACGCGCCGGTCGACCAGCGGGAGGAGGAGGACCGGCCCACCCGGGAGCCCGAGCACGCGCGCGGCACGGTGACCCGCGAGCCCGCCACGCCCACGCCCACGCCGACACCCACGGGGACCCCGTCCCGGCGGTCCGAGCCCACGAAGACGGTCACGGTGAAGCCGAACCACACGGCCTCCACCACGCCACCGCCCGCGGTGGACGACCAGCCCGGCGATGAGCTGCCCTCCGATGAGCCGCCGCTGACTCCGCCGGCGCTGGAGGAGGGCCCCGAACGCCCCGATCAGGCCGACCAGGTGGACACGCCCTCCGGCTATCCGAGCACGACGTCCAGGTAGGCGTTGGCGAACAGGCGCCGCGGGTCGAGCCGGTCGCGCAGCGCCTGGAAGTCCGCGAAGCGGGGATAGGCCCCGGCCAGGGAGGCGGCGTCCCTGGTGTGCAGCTTGCCCCAGTGCGGCCGCCCGTCCAGCCGGGTCATGATCTCCTCGACGCCCGCGAAGTACGCCGGGTGGGGCGTCGGACGGTAGACGTGGCAGGCGACGTACGCCGACGGGCGGCCGTACGCGGTGGACAGCCAGGCGTCGCTGGGCGGCGTGACCCGCACCTCCACCGGGAAAGTGATCTTCCAGTCCATGCGCTCGACGAGGTCCCGTGTCTCGCGCAGGGCCTGGGCCAGGCGCTCGCGGGGCACCGCGTACTCCATCTCGAGGAAACGCACGTCGCGCCGAGCGGTGAAGATCCTGTACGACGCGTCCACCGATTCCGAGTCTCCCAGGACGGCCGCGCTGACCTCGTTGATCCGCGGGATCAGACGGGGCACACGGGCCCCGAGCGCGCAGGCCGCGCCGAAGACGGTGTTCTCCAGGAACACGTTGTCCAGCCACCACCTGACGGCGCCGGGCGGCCGGGCCGGGCCCGCGTCTCTGTTGCCTGTCTTGACCAGGCAGGCGTCGGTGTGCGGCAGCCAGAAGAAGTCGAGGTGCTCGTTCGCGGAGATGAGAGCGTCGAGCGAGCCGAGGATCTCGCTGAGCGGCAGCTTCCGCCGACGGTGGCGCAGCAGGAACGCGGGCTCCACACGGAACGTCACGGCGGTCAGCACCCCGAGGGCGCCCAGCCCCACCCTGGCGGCGTCGAACAGGTCGTCGCCGGGAGAGACTGTCGTCACCGAGCCGTCGGCGAGCACCAGCTCCAGCTCGGTGACCTGGTCGGCGAGCCCGCCGCTGTCGCGTCCCGTGCCGTGGGTGCCGGTCTGGATGGCGCCCGCGACGGTCTGCTCGGTGATGTCGCCCATGTTCGCGAGGGCCAGGCCGCGTTCGTCGAGCAGTTCGTTCAGCACACGCAGCGGCGTGCCCGCCAGCACGGTGACGCGGTCGCCGGCGCATGACCTGATCCCGGTCAGCGCGGCTGGGCGCAGCATGATGCCGTCGGTGAGGGCCACCCCGGTGAAGGAGTGGCCCGTGCCGACCATGCGGATCCGCCGCCCGGAGTCGGCGGCGTCGCGCACCGCGCGTACGACGTCCGCGACGGACGCGGGCGTACGCACTTCCGCGGGGGTGCCCGACTGGTTGCGCGCCCAGTTCACGAAGGTCATGAGCACCCCCTTCGGCCGCTCGCCCGATCAGCTGCGGGCGAGGTTCACGTGTTCTCCCAGCCCGCGGGAACGGGGTAGACGTCGCCGGGTTCGAGTTTCACGTCCTGGCCCTTGAGCACCTCGGACACCGTCACGAGGTGGTAGCCCTTCTTCTGCAGCGACTTGACGATCGCCGGCATCGAGTCGACGGTCTGCTTCACCCAGTCGTGCATGAGGACGATGCTGCCCGGCTTGGCCACCTCCATGGACTTCTTCTTGATGGCGGTCGCGTTCTTGGAGCTCCAGTCCTCGTTGCCGCCGGTCCACAGGATGATCGGCATGCCGAACTCGGTGGCCACGTCGGAGACCTGCAGGTCGACCATGCCGTACGGCGGCCGCAGCAGCTTGGGCTCGACGCCCGCCGCCTTCTTCACCGCCTCCTGGGTCTTCTTGATCTCTGCCCTGATGTCCCACTTCTCGACCTTGCGGAAGTCGGGGTGGGTGTAGCTGTGGTTGCCGAGCTCGTGGCCCTCGGCGACCATGCGCTTGACGTAGGACGGGCGGCTCTTCACGTATTGGCCCTCAAGGAAGAACGTCGCCTTCGCGTCGTACTTCTTGAGCGTGTCGAGCAGCTTGCCCGCGTACTTGCCCGGTCCGTCGTCGAAGGTCAGGGCGACGCACTTGACCTGCGAGCAGTCGACCTCCTTCTTGGGGGCCTGGGCCAGTGCGGGCGTCGGCGTGAGGGTGACGCAGACAGCCGCGATAGCTAGCAGTGAACTGATGTGTCGGGACATAACTCGTAGCTTCCAGTGTGATGGGTGTTGCGAGGGATGTCCCGACGGTAGCGGATCAGCTCTTCGCGGGTGAAGGAGCCTGGGGAATTCTCAGCAGACCCGAACCTCCGACTCCCACGACCGCGGCCAGCGCCGCCGCCCCCAGGGCGAAGCCGTAGGCGTTGGACGCGCCGTACGCCTCGGTGAGCCGCCCGCCCGCCCACGCGCCGATCGCCACGCCGAACCCGATGGAGGTCGAGATCCACGCCATGCCCTCGGTGAGCAGCGACGGCGGCACCAGCCGCTCGGTGAGCGAGAAGCCCGTGATGAGCGTCGGCGAGATGGCGAAGCCGGCCAGGAACAGCGCGCTCGCCATGATCCACACGTTGCCGATGAACATGATCGGCAGCAGGCCCACCACCAGCAGCCCGAGCGAGCGTACGAACCGTCCGCGCAGCGAGATCCTCCAGTGCCGCGACCCGAACCAGAGCGCCGACACCATCGATCCACCCGCGAACGCCCCGACCAGGAACCCCGCGGCCGCCTTCACCCCGTGCTCCTCCGCGAACGCCACCGTGATCAGGTCGACCGACCCGAACACCGCGCCCAGCCCCAGGTAGACGCAGGAGAGCAGGGCGATACCGGGGATCAGGATGGGCGTGCCCGATGACGCCGTGAGCCGCTGCACGGGGGGCTGGGTGCGCCGCTGCGCCGCCAGCGCCAGGCTGCCGAAGAGCATGCAGATCAGGGCCACGGTCAGCCCGGCGAACGGGTTGACGCCCGTGGCGAGCACCGTGACGAGCACCGGACCCGTGACGAACGTCACCTCGTCGACGACGGACTCGAACGCGAACGCGGTGTGCAGCTTGCCGGAGCCGCCGTGGATCAACGACCAGCGGGCCCGCACCATCGAGCCGATGGACAGCGAGGTGGCCCCGACCAGCAGGCCGGTGACGTAGAGGGTCCAGTGGGGCAGTCCGTACCCGGCGCACAACATGAGAGCGGCCAGCGCGAGCGCGTTGACGAGGGCGATCGGCGTGATCACCCGGTTCTGGCCGAACCTGTCGGCGAGGCGGCCCGACAGGGGGGCTGCGATCGCGAACGACACGTTGGTGGTGGCGGCCACCGCGCCCGCGACGGCGTACGAGCCCGTCAGGGTCTGGACCAGCAGCACGACCCCGATGCCGAGCATCGACATCGGCATCCGACCGATGAACCCCGCCAGCACGAACCCTGTGGTGCCGGGCCTGTCGAACAATCCCCGGTAAGGCCCGACCACGCCGTTTCCCCCTTACTTCAAGGACTAACCATTGCGCACCGAGTGTCCGGACGGCAAGTGATATTTCCGGCGGGTGGGTTAACGTGTGCCGAGTGTCCGGTCTTCCCTCGTTCCGCGCGGTCATGCTCATGGTCATCGCCGTGCTCGTGGTCACCGTCGCGGCCGGTGGAGTCGTGGTGATTCTCGGCGACGACCTGGTCAGCACCACCAGTGAGCCCTCCGGTGAGTCTGTACGCAGCCCGCGCCCGCAGCAGCCCCGGCCCACGCCCCGCCTCGACGAGATCGTGCCCTCGGCCGAGCCGGTCAAGGACTTCGGCGAGGGCGGCCCGAGTGTCACGCCGACACCGCCGCGCGTGCTGGCGATCGCCCCGGCCGCCGTGCCCAAGCAGGCACGGTTCCGCCTCGGTGAGCTCGCGCACGTGCAGAAGGTGATCGTGGTGGACGCGGGCGCGGTCAAGGTGTCGGGCACCGGGCTGAACCTGCTCGCCGTCGACCCGTCCGGCTTCCGCTCGTGGACGCCGAAGCCCGTCGCCGACCAGCCGGGTGTCTGGAGCGCGCTGACCCGGGGAGAGCTGGTGGCCGACGCCGGCACGATGCGCAAGTACGGGATGGTCCTCGGCGCCATGTACCAGGTGGACGGCGGCCCCAGGCTGCGCGTCGCCGCCTCGGCCACGCTCGGGCTCAAGGGTGTGGACGGGCTGGTGAGCGCCGATCTGGGCAGGTCGCTGGGATTCGCGCCCGGCGTGGCCGTGCTGCTGCACGGCAAGCCGGGCAAGATCAGCGAGTCGGGCGTGCGCAGGCTGCTCGGCAAGGACGCACAGATCCTTCTGCTGGACGCCGCCGACCGCGCCGCGCGGAAACGTGTACCGGAGCAGCAGCAGCCGAAGAGCGTGAACGTGGGCAGGCCCGGCAGCTACCTCGAGCTCTACAAGGCCTCCGCCACCCGCTGCCCCGGCCTGTCATGGACGGTGCTGGCGGCGATCGGCCAGGTGGAGAGCGGGCACGGCCGCAACAACGGCCCGTCGAGCGCGGGCGCGCTCGGGCCCATGCAGTTCATGCCCGCCACCTGGAAGCACTACGGCGTCGACGGCGACGGCGACGGCAAGGCCGACATCTGGAGCCCGTACGACGCGGTGCCCGGCGCCGCCAACTACCTGTGCGCCAACGGCGCGGGCAAGGGTGGCGAGAAGCTGCGCAAGGCGATCTGGTTCTACAACCACTCGTGGGAGTACGTGAACAAGGTCATGGGCATCGCCGAGGCCTACGCCCGCACCTATGCCTGAGACCTACGCCTGAGGTCTGCTGCGGGGCGGCGGGCAGCAGGTCAGGGGGCAGGGCCGCGGCTCCGGCTCGTCCATCAGCTCGCGCACCATCCGTACGAACCGCGGATGCGTGCCGGCCGTCGACGCCCGCTCCATCGGCAGGCCCAGCTCGCCGGCCACCTGCCTGGCCTCCGTGTCGAGGTCGTAGATGACCTCCATGTGGTCGGAGACGAACCCGATCGGCACCAGCACCACCGACGGCGCGTCTGTCTTGCGCAGGAAGTCGCAGACGTCCGGCTCCAGCCACGGCACCTGCGGCGGGCCGCTGCGCGACTGCCACACCAGGTCCCACGGCCGGGCGCGGCCGAGCGCCTGGCCGACCAGCTCCGCGCTCCTGCGCAGCTGCGCTTCGTACAGGCCGCCGGACGGGCCGGCGGTCTCGGCCATCGAGACCGGGATGCTGTGGGCGGTGAACACCAGCCTGGCGTCGTCGTGGCCGCGGAGCGCGAGCCATTCCAGCGCCGCGCGCGTGTGGTCGGCCATCGCCGCCACGAACCCCGGGTGCTCGCCGTAGTGACGCATCTTGACCAGCTCGGGGCCGCCGTCGACCGAGATCCTGGCGATGTCCTCGTGGTATTGGCGGCAGCTCGAATAGCCCGCGAACGCCGACGTGGCGAAGACCGCCGCCTTCCTGACCCCATCGGCCTTCATCTGCCGCACGACGTCCTCGCCGAACGGGTGCCAGTTGCGGTTGCCCCAGTAGACCGGCACGCCGGCGACCGGGCGCAGCGCCTCGACCAGGTCGCGGTTCTGCTGGTTGATCGGGCTGATCCCGCCGAAGCTCTGATAGTGCTCGGCCACCTCGAGCAGCCGCTCGCGCGGCACGCCACGCCCGCGCACCACGTTTTCCAGGAACGGCAGCACGTCGTCGGGACCTTCGGGACCGCCGAACGACAGGACCAGCAAGGCATCGTATGTTCCCACGTGACAAACCCTATGCCGGGATGCTCGCGGGTCTTTCTGGAGGTAGGTTCGATCGAGTGAGCGCATTCAACGACATACGTGACTATGTGGCCATCCCCCGGGTTCTCTCGCTGCGGCTCTCGCCCGACGGCTCCAGGTTGATCTCCGCGGTCCAGTCCCTGAACGCCGACGGCAAGTCGTACGGCACCGCGCTCTGGGCGATCCCCGTCGACGGCGAGCCGCACCGCCTGACCCGCTCCGCGAAGGGCGAGGCCGGCGCCCTCTTCACCGACGCGGGCGACGTGCTGTTCACCTCGGCCCGCCCTGACCCCACCGTCAAGGACTCCACCGACGAGGTCGCCTCGCTGTGGCTGCTGCCCCGCGCGGGCGGCGAGGCCCGCCAGGTGGCCACCCGGCCCGGCGGCATCGGCGCGGTGCGCACGGCGGGCGACGTCGTCGTGTTCGCCGCCGACGTGCTGGACGGCGAGGAGGCCACCGAGGAGGAGCGGCGCAAGGCCCGCAAGGACGCCGGGATCAGCGCCGTCCTGTTCGAGGGCTCCCCGGTCCGCTACTGGGACCACGACCTCGGCCCCGGGCGCACGCGCCTGTTCGTGGCCCGGCTCGGCGACGACCGGCTGGAGGACGTACGCGAGCTGACCCCCGACGCGGGCGAGGCGCTGCGCGAGTGCGGCTTCGAGCTGACCCCCGACGGCGCCACCGTGATCTCCACCTGGCGCACCTACCTGCCGAAGGGCGAGTGGCGCACCGACCTCGTGGCCGTCGACGTCGCCACGGGTGAGCGGCGGGTGCTGCTCAGCGAGGACCGTCACGACTTCGCCGGCCCGCTCGCGATCTCGCCCGACGGCCGCCGGGTCGCCTGCTCCCGCGAGCGGTTCACCGGCCTGGACGTCTCGGCGCGCAGCGAGTTGTGGATCGCCGACCTCGCCACCGGGCAGGGCCGCGCGTACGCGCCCGACCTGTTCCCCGCGGCCGTCGAGTGGGCGCCCGACTCCTCGGCCGTCTATCTCGCCGCCGACCACCAGGGACGCCGGCCCGTCTTCCGCGTCCCCGTGGCCGAGCCCGGTGACGTGGTCAGGCTGACCCAGGACGACGCCTCCTACGCGGGACTCGCCGCCTCCGCCGACGGCCACGCCCTCTACGCGCTGCGCAGCGGCGTCGGCCGCGCGCCCGGCCCGGCCAGGATCGACGTGGCCACCGGCGAGATCGACGACCTGCCCTCGCCCGCACCGCGCCCCGAGGTGCCCGGCACGCTGACCGAGGTCTCCGCCACCGCCGACGACGGCACCACGATCCGCGGCTGGCTCGTGTTGCCGGCGGGCGCCTCGGCCGACGCGCCCGCGCCGTTCCTGTTGTGGATCCACGGCGGCCCGGTCTCCTCGTGGAACGACTGGCAGTGGCGCTGGCAGGCGTGGATCATGGCCGCGCACGGGTACGCCGTCCTCATGCCGGACCCGTGCCTGTCCACCGGCTACGGCCAGGAGATGATCGACCGCGGCTGGGGCAACTGGGGGCCGCGCACCCAGGCCGACCTCGACGCGATCGTCGACGTGGCCCTGGCCAGGGACGACATCGACGCCGAGCGCATCGGCGCGATGGGCGGCTCCTACGGCGGCTACATGGCCAACTGGCTGGCCGGCCACAGCGACCGCTACAAGGCCATCGTCACCCACGCCTCCCTCTGGAACCTCGACCAGTTCGCCGGCACCACCGACGCCGCCATGTACTGGCAGCGCGAGTTCGGCGAGCCCGGCTCCGAGCGTTACTCGTTGTTGTCGCCGCACAACTCACTCGACAAGATCACCACACCGCTGCTCGTCATCCACGGCGACAAGGACTACCGCGTGCCCATCGGCGAGGCCCTGCGGCTCTGGTGGGACCTGCGGCGTACCGAGGTGGACGCGAAGTTCCTGTACTTCCCCGACGAGAACCACTGGATCCTCAAGCCGGGCAACGCCGTCGCCTGGTACGAGACGGTGCTCGCCTTCCTGTCGCAGCATGTGCTCGGTCAGGAGTGGAAGCGTCCGGACTCGGTGGCCTGATGACCGACTTCCTGCGGCTGGCCGAGGACATCGCCCGCGAGGCGGGTGACATGCTCCTCGCCAAACGGCCCACCATGTCCGAGGAGGTCGAGACCAAGTCCAGCCCCACCGATGTCGTCACCATCCTGGACAAGGCCTCGGAAGAGCTCATCCGCGAGCGCGTCCTGGCCGCCAGGCCCGGTGACCGCATCCTGGGGGAGGAGGGCGGCGAGGCACCAGGGGAGTCCGACGTGCGCTGGATCGTCGACCCGATCGACGGCACCGTCAACTTCCTGTACGGGCTGCCCGACTGGGCGGTGTCGATCGCCGTCGAGGTGAACGGCCGGGTCGTGGCCGGGGTCGTCAACGCGGCGCAGCGCGGCGAGATCTACACCGCCGCGCTCGGCGAGGGCGCCTGGCTCGGCGGCGAGCGGCTGCGCTGCACCACCGGGGTGCCGCTCGCGCAGGCGCTGGTGGCGACCGGGTTCGGCTACTCGGTGAGCAGGCGCGCCGTTCAGGGCGAGGTGGTGGCCGCGGTGCTGCCGCGCGTGCGTGACATCAGGCGCGGCGGCTCGTGCGCCATCGACCTGTGCTCGCTGGCCGCCGGCCGCCTCGACGCGTACTACGAGCGCGGCATCAACCACTGGGACTTCGCCGCTGCCGGCCTGGTGGCGACGGAGTCGGGGGCCAGGCTCGGCGGGCTGCACGGGAGGCCGGTGAGCCCGGATTTCGCGCTGTGCGCCGCGCCCGGCCTGTTCGATGAGCTGCACGACCTGCTCGCGCCGCTCGACCCCGTGCGGGACGCCTGAAGGGCCCCGAGCGGGACGCCTGAAGGGCCCCGGGGCGCTCGAACGGCCACGAGCGGGGCGCGCGTGAACGGTCCGGGAACGACGAAACGGCCGGAGCGGAGGGCTCCGGCCGTTTCGATCGGGTCATCGAGGCAAGGGAATGCCATGATCGTCAGCCAGTCGGCGCAGATCCTCGATCTCGGCGGTGAGCGTGTCGGCGAGGTAGTCGTCACCGACGCTGCGGGCCTCACGGAGGCCCTTGTAAGCCTGGTCGAGGCGGTGTTCGATCGTGGTCGTGAACTCGCCCATCTCACCTACTCTCTAGGGGTTCGACTCGTGTGGGAGCGACGCACGCCCATTGCCGGTTGATGTCCGGGCGATGGGTGTCCCGCAGGCATACCCCGGGTCATCCTCCCCCGAAACATGAATTTCGCCGTGCTCTGCCTCACCCTGGCGTCACCAACCCCTTGACATGCCTTACCGTGCGCTTATCGACGCTGTGGACAGAATGTGGGACCAGAAGCGGAAAGAGGTGTGCCAGGCGTGCGGGTGCTGGTGGTTGAGGACGAGCGCGTGCTCGCCGACGCGATCGCGACAGGGCTCAGGCGCGAGGCCATGGCGGTGGACGTGGCCTATGACGGCGGGGGCGCGCTGGAGCGCACTTCCTACATCGACTACGACGTGGTCGTGCTCGACCGTGACCTGCCGGTCGTGCACGGGGACGAAGTGTGCCGGCGGCTGGTGGAGCAGCGGACCGCCTCGCGCATCCTCATGCTGACCGCGTCGGGCGACGTGGACGACAAGGTGGAGGGGCTCGGACTGGGGGCCGACGACTACCTCGCCAAACCCTTCGTGTTCGTCGAGCTGGTCGCGAGAGTGCGCGCGCTCGGCCGCCGCTCCGCGCCCGCGCTGCCGCCCGTCCTGGAGCGGGCCGGGATCCGGCTCGACCCGGGCAAGCGGCTCGTGCAGCGCGACGGCAAGGAGATCGTGCTGACCAAGAAGGAGTTCGCGGTCCTCGAAGAGCTGTTGCGCGCCGAAGGCGCCGTGGTCAGCCAGGAGGACCTGCTGGACAAGGCATGGGACGAGAACATCGACCCGTTCACCAACGTGGTCCGCGTGACCATGATGACGTTGAGAAAGAAGCTGGGCGAGCCTCAGGTGATCGAGACCGTCCCAGGGGTGGGGTACAAGTTGTGACTGAACGGCCAGAGCGGCAGGCGGGGCCGACGCATCCGATGATCAGCCCGCATTCCGCACGGAAGGCGACGCGCGTGCAGCAGGCGCCGCCGCCGAGCGTGCCGCCCGCCTGGGACGGTCCGCCGCCGCCGGCGCAGGCGCCGGTGCAGCGCACGCCGATGGAGCGGATGAAGGACCTGCACGGCAGAGTCAGCATCCGGTGGCGGCTGACGCTCACCTACGGGGCGCTCGTCTTCGCGGCCGCCGCCGTGCTGCTGTTCTCGGTCTATGTCATCGTCGGCTCGGCGATCGACTACGCGTGGCCCTCCATCGACTGGGGGCTCGACCCCGTCCAGAACGCCCGGCTCGACGCCGCGTGGCGGGAGTTCCAGCGGCAGGCGGTGCAGGAGGCCCGCGACACCCTGTTCGGCAGCGCCTTCCTCGCGCTGCTGGGCGTCGGCATCCTCGCGCTCATCATCGGCTATTTCGTCGCTGACCGGGCGTTGCGGCCGGTGGCGCAGATGACCGGCACGGCGCGCAAGCTCTCCGAGAGCACCCTGGCCCACCAGCGCATCGCCCTGGAGGGCCCCAACGACGAGCTGAAGGAGCTGGCCGACACCTTCGACGCCATGCTCACCAGGCTCAACATCGCCTTCGACACCCAGCGCAGATTCGTGGCCAACGCCTCCCACGAATTGCGCACCCCCCTCACGATCAATCGGACGGTCCTGGAGATCGCCCTGTCGGATCCCGAGGCGTCGGAGGATCTCAAAGCGCTCGGCCGTACCCTCCTCGAAGTCAACGCGCGTAACGAGAAGCTCATCGAAGGACTCCTGCTGCTCGCCAGGAGCGAGCGCGAACTCGCTGTGCGCAAACCGCTGGACGTTCAGGAAGTCGCCCAGACGGCCGTGGAACAGGTCACGCCCTTCGCCCAGGAACACGGGGCCACCGTAACGACCGAACTGGTCAGCGCGCCTACCATAGGCGACCCGGTGCTGCTGGAACGCTCCGTCAGCAACTTGCTCGAGAACGCCGTGAAGTACAACATTCCCGAGAACGGAAAAGTGTGGATCCGGACGGGAATGGCGGACGGTGCCTTGGTTGTTCAGGTGGCCAACACGGGGCAACACGTCCCGGCGTACGAGGTGAACAGCCTGTTCGAGCCGTTCAGGAGGCTCCACGCCGACCGGGTGGATTCGGCCAAGGGATCGGGTCTCGGGCTGTCCATCGTTCGTGCGGTCGTACAGGCCCACGGCGGAAATGTGACCGCCGTGCCGCGTGATGGTGGAGGGCTGGTCGTGACCATTCGGCTTCCCAGACGCTGACGCGCGCGTTGCCGCGTCGTGTTCGTGCGCGTGTTGAGGACCGGGGGGCGTCTCATTGATGCCGCACATGTGGTTGGATGTGCCGTCGAACACGGTGGTGCATGACGCCAAGGCTGTGGGTTTCGCCATATTTGGCTAACCATTGCCCTCGGCAGCAGGCCCTGACGTGTTGGGAGGTTCGTTGTCCGTTTCCTCGGGGTACCGATGGGAAATCTCTCCGGCGGAACGGGCACAAGACGGGCCTCCCGGACGTTAGAAGACGCGCGACGAGCGCGAAGTCATATAGATGAGGGGGATGGAGTAAGCACAATGGCTACCGACTACGACAGCCCGCGCAAGACAGACGACGACCTGGGGGAGGACAGCCTCCAGGAGCTCCAGGCGCGGCGCACCGACAAGTCGTCCGGCAGCATCGACATCGACGAGACCGACCTGGCCGAGTCGCTGGAGCTGCCCGGGGCCGATCTGTCGAACGAAGAGCTGTCCCTGAGGGTGATCCCCCGCCAGGCGGACGAGTTCACCTGCTCGCGCTGCTTCCTGGTGCACCACCGAAGCCAGCTGGCCTCCGAGAGGAACGGCCAGCAGGTCTGCCGGGAGTGCGCCGCCTAGTCAGAGGAGGCATCGCGTGGCCGAGACTGAGAGAGAACATGACGAGGGCAACGAGATCGCCGACCCCGATCGCGAGGTCGGCGAACTCGTAGGCAAACTCACCGGGCCGGATGAGCTCGAGCCGGCCGAGCGGCGCAGGCTGCTCGGCCGTCTAGCCCAGGCTCTGTCCGCCGGGGCGAAGCGGGCACGCGCGACCGGCGCGGGCCGTGGCCGCTGGCTGGCGGACGTCTTCCTCAACATCGCGCCTCGCATCCCGATCAGAGACCTGCACACCCTCTCCGATCACCACCACGGCCTCACCGGCGAAGAGCTCGCCGACGACCTCGTCCGCACCGCCCAGAAGGCCACGATGGCCGTCGGCGCCATCGGCGGGGCGCTCGCGGCGGCCGAGTTCGCAGCACCACCTCTCCTCCTCTCCGCCCCCGCGCAACTCGTCGCGGAGACCATCGTCGTCGCCGCCGTCGAGGTCAAGCTCCTGGCCGAGCTGCACGAGGTCTACGGCGTTCGCGTCCCGGGCACAGGAGCACAGCGCGCGGTCGCCTTCACGGCAGCCTGGGCCAAGCAGCGTGGCATCGACCCCCTCACTCCCGCCTCCGTCTCGCTCGTCCTCGGCACCGCCACGAAGACCGCCCTGCGCAACCGCCTGCTCCGTACGCTCGGTCGCCACCTGACCACGCTGGGCCCGTTCCTCACCGGAGCGGTCGCCGGCGGCGCGCTCAACCGGATGGCGACCAAGAAACTCGGCGAGGCCGTCCGCGACGACCTGCGCGTCAAGCGGCCGTTACCCGCCGGCGAGCAGCGCGAGATCGGCCACAGGAAGCACGCCGAGCTAGACCCTTAACCCGGTGAACGCCATCTTGAGCAGGGCGTCGGCCACGTCATCCGAGGAGCCCCCGCGCGACGGCTGATACCAGTCGGCGATCGAGTTGACCGTCCCGAACAACAGCCGCGTCACGAGCGCCGGATCCATGTCCGGCCTGATGCTGCCCTCCGCCGCGGCCTCCTTGACCAGGCGGCTGATGAAGGCGTCGAACTCCCGCCGCCGCTTCAGCGCCGCCTGCTCCGTCCGGCTGTTGCCGCGCACCCTCAGCAGCAGCGTCACGTAGGGCAGCCGGTCGACGAGGATGCGCACGCTCTGCCGTACGACCCACTCCAGGCGCTCTATCGCGGGGCCCGAGGCGGCCCGCTCGTCGGCGACCATCTCGGACAGCCCGTCCAGTGCCCGGTCGAGTGCCCGGCCGAGCAACTGCTCCTTGCCGGGCACGTGGTAATAGATGGCCGACTTGGTGACGCCGAGTGCTCTGGCCAGGTCCTCCATGCTCGTCCCGTCGTAGCCGCGCTCGTTGAAGACGCCTACGGCGATGGAGAGCACCGACTCGGGGTCGTGCCCCCGCCGGCGCTGACGGGTGGGGGTCGGGGTGGCCATGTCATTGATTATCGCTGGTTGTCCGCTTGTCGATGACACGTTTGAGCTTGCCGGCCGACCGCTCCAGCGTCTCCGGGCCCACCACCTCGACGTCCACGCTCACGCCCACGGTCGCCTTGACCAGGTGGCGCAGCGCCGCGCCCGCCTCCGGTCCGCCCGCGAAATCGGGGCGGGCCTCGACCCTGACCGTCATCACGTCGAGCCGCCCGGGCCGGGTCAGGTGGAGCTGGAAGTGCGGTGACAGGCCGGGGGTGCGCAGCACCAGCTCCTCGATCTGGGTGGGGAACACGTTCACGCCCCGCAGGATGATCAGGTCGTCGGTGCGTCCGGTCACCTTCTCCATCCGGCGGAAGGCAGGCCGGGCGGTGCCGGGCAGCAGCCTGCTCAGGTCGCGGGTGCGGTAGCGGATGACGGGCATGGCCTCCTTGGTGAGGCTGGTGAAGACCAGCTCGCCCGACTCGGCCTGCTCGCCGGTGAGGGGATCGACCGTCTCCGGGTAGAAGTGGTCCTCCCAGACGTGCAGGCCGTCCTTGCTCTCCACGCACTCGTTGGCCACGCCGGGCCCCATCACCTCCGACAGCCCGTAGATGTCGACGGCGTGCAGGTCGAAGCGGTCCTCGATCTCCTCGCGCATCCGTTCCGTCCACGGCTCGGCGCCGAAGATCCCGATCCGCAGGGAGGTCTCGCGCGGGTCCAGGCCCCGCGCCTCGAACTCGTCCAGCAGGGCCAGCATGTACGACGGCGTGACCATGACGATGCCGGGCCGGAAGTCGGTGATGAGCTGGACCTGCCGCGCCGTCATCCCGCCGGAGACCGGCACCACGGTGCAGCCCAGCCGCTCGGCGCCGTAGTGGGCGCCCAGACCTCCGGTGAACAGGCCGTACCCGTAGGCCACGTGCACGATGTCGCCGGGCCGCCCGCCGGAGGCGCGGATCGAACGGGCCATGACGTCGGCCCACACGTCGAGGTCGTTCCTGGTGTAGCCGACCACGGTGGGCCGGCCGGTGGTGCCGCTGGAGGCGTGGATCCTGACCACCTGCTCGCGCGGCACGGCGAACATGCCGAACGGGTAGCAGTCGCGAAGGTCCTGCTTCGTGGTGAAGGGGAACCGGGCCAGGTCGCCGAGCTCCACGCAGTCGTTCGGGTGCACGCCCGCCTCGTCGAACTTCCTCCGGTAGAGGGGGACGTTGCGGTAGGCGTGGTCGAGGGTACGCCGCAGCCGTCCGAGCTGGAGCGCCATCAGCTCGTCGCGCGAGACCCGTTCGATCGGGTCGAGCTCGTCCTGGCCGGGGGCATCTCCTCGTCTCACGTCAACTCCCGGCTCCGCCCGCGGAACTCCGCGACCACCTGACCGTTCGGCCGGCTCACGGTGATGTCGTAGATGCCGCTGCGGCCGTAGCGGGTGCGTTCGGCGGCCGCGGCCACCAGCTCGTCGCCCGCGCGGGCGGGGGAGACGAACGTGATCTCCGCGCCCGCCGCCACCGTCACCGGGCCGTGGCTGTTGCACGCGCAGGCGAACGCCGTGTCGGCGAGCAGGAACACGTATCCGCCGTGGCACAGGTCGTGCCCGTTGATCATCTGGCCGGTCACGGTCATGCGGCACACCGCGCGTCCCTCGCCCAGCTCCATCAGCTCGATGCCCAGGGCGGCGGAGGCGGTGTCGGCGTCCATCATGCGACGCGCGCTCTCCAACGCAGGTCTCCCTTGTCAACTGACCGAATGTTCGGTAAACACTTCACCGTCCGGACGATCGCTGTCAAGAGGGTGAGCATCATGTTCGAACAACACCGCGAGACCCTGGAGAAGGCTCTTTCCGCGATCGCCGGACGCGGTTACTGGAGTGCCTACCCCGAATCGCCCAGCCCGCGCGTCTACGGCGAGGGCGCGGCCGAGCGCGGCAAGGAGGCCTTCGAGTCCTACCTCGGCAAACCCTTCCCCCTCGACCAGCCCGGCACCGGGGCCTGGATCGGCGCGGAGCGCTCGCCGTACGGGATCGACCTCGGCGTCACCTACCCGGAGCCGGTCGCCGACGACCTGATCGCGGCCGCGAAGGCGGCGCTGCCCGCCTGGCGGGACGCCGGGCCCGAGGCGCGTGCGCTGGCCTGCGTCGAGATCGTCGACCGGATCAACAAGCGCGGTTTCGAGCTGGCCAACGCGGTGCAGCACACCACCGGGCAGGCGTTCGTGATGGCCTTCCAGGCGGGCGGGCCGCACGCGCAGGACCGCGCGCTGGAGGCCGTCGCGTACGCCTACGCCGCCATGACCTCCTCGGCTGCCGCCGCCCGCTGGGAGAAGCCGGCCAAGGGCGAGCCGCTGGTGATGGCGAAGCGCTTCACCGTCGTGCCCAGGGGCGTCGCGCTCGTGATCGGCTGCAACACGTTCCCGACCTGGAACGCCTACCCGGGGCTGTTCGCCTCGCTCGCCACCGGCAACCCGGTGATCGTCAAGCCGCACCCGCGTGCCGTGCTGCCACTCGCGATCACGGTCCAGATCGCCCGCGAGGTGCTGGCCGAGGCCGGGTACGACCCCGCGCTCGTCGCGCTGGCCGCCGAGGAGAGCAACGGCCTGGCCAGGACGCTGGCGACGCACCCCGACATCCGCATCGTGGACTTCACCGGGTCGACGGAGTTCGGCGACTGGCTGGAGCGCAACGCCGCGCAGGCGCTCGTGCACACCGAGAAGGCCGGGGTCAACACGGTGGTCATCGACTCCACCGATTCCTGGAAGGGCATGCTGGGCAACCTGGCGTTCTCGTTGTCGCTCTACAGCGGCCAGATGTGCACCGCGCCCCAGAACATCCTCGTCCCCGCGGGAGGCATCGAGACCGACGAGGGGCACAAGAGCTTCGACGAGGTGGCCGCCGGGCTGGCCGCCGCCGTCGGGAAGCTGCTCGGCGACGACGCCCGCGCGGTCGAGCTGACCGGTGCGCTCGTCAACCCCGGCGTGCTGGCCAGGGTGGAGGCGGCGCCGTCGCTCGGGGAGGTGGTGCTGGAGTCGCGGGCGCCAGCGCATCCGGCGTTCCCCGACGCGGTGATCAGGACGCCGGTGATCGTCCGGGTCGATCCTGACCAGCCGGACGTCTACGGGCGCGAGCACTTCGGCCCCGTCTCGTTCGTCATCCCCACGGGCTCGACGCGGGAGAGCCTCGACGTGCTGCGCCGCACGACCGAGGCCCGCGGCGCGCTCACCGCCTCCGCCTACTCCACCTCCTCCCACGTGCTCGACCAGGCCGAGCGGGCCGCCCTCGACGCCGGCGTCAACCTGTCGTGCAACCTGACCGGCGGCGTCTTCGTCAACCAGTCGGCCGCGTTCAGCGACTACCACGGCAGCGGCGCCAACCCGGCGGCCACGGCCTCGCTCACCGACCCCGGATACGTCGCGGGCCGCTTCCATGTGGTGCAATCCAGACGACCGGCATGAATCCCCGGGCGAGGAGTGACATGACTGAGGTGTACCTGGTCGGCGGCGTGCGCACTCCCATGGGAAGGTACGGCGGCGCGCTGGCAGCCATCCGCCCCGACGACCTCGCGGCCCTGGTCGTCGGCGAGGCGGTGCGCCGCAGCGGCGCCGGCCCCGAGGCGTTCGACGAGGTGATCCTGGGCGCCGCCAACCAGGCGGGCGAGGACAACAGGAACGTCGCCCGCATGGCCACCCTGCTGGCCGGGCTGCCCGCGACGACGCCCGCGTACACCGTCAACCGGCTCTGCGCCAGCGGCCTGACCGCGATCGTCTCGGCTGCGCAGGCCGTGCGCGCGGGCGAGTCGGACCTCGTGGTGGCCGGCGGCGTCGAGTCCATGACCCGGGCTCCCTGGGTGCTGGCCAAACCGGGCACTCCATGGGCCAAACCGGGCGAGGTGGCCGACACCTCGCTCGGGTGGCGCTTCACCAACCCGCGCTTCGACGCGCGCGCCACGATGTCGATGGGCGAGACCGCCGAGGAGGTGGCCGCGCTGGACGGCATCACCAGGGAGGAGTCCGACGCCTGGGCGCTGCGCAGCCACACCCGGGCCTTGGCGGCCGCCAAGGAGGGCCGCTTCGCCGCCGACCTCGTCCCGGTCGGCGAGGTCACCGCCGACGAGGGCCCGCGCCCCGACACCTCGATGGAGCGCCTGGCGAAACTCAGGACGATCTTCCGCGAGGGCGGCGTCGTCACGGCGGGCTCGTCGTCCCCGCTCTCCGACGGCGCGGCGGCCGTGGTGGTCGCGAGCGAGGAGGCCGTACGCCGGCACGGCCTGACGCCGCGTGCGAGGATCGTCGCCGGCGCGTCCGCGGGCGTGGAGCCCCACCTGATGGGCCTGGGCCCGGTGCCGTCGACGCAGAAGGCGCTGGCCCGCGCCGGCTGGGAGTCCGCCGACACGGTCGAGATCAACGAGGCGTTCGCGCCGCAGCTGCTCGCCTGCGTGCGCCGGCTCGGCCTGGATCCCGAGACGGTCAACGCCGACGGCGGCGCCATCGCGCTCGGCCATCCTCTGGGCTGCTCGGGCGCCCGCCTGGTCGTCACGCTGCTCGGCCGGATGGAGCGCGAGTCCGGCCGGCGCGGGCTGGCCAGCCTCTGCGTGGGCGTGGGCCAGGGCGTCGCGATGCTGGTGGAGGCCCCATGAGGGTGGCGGTGATCGGCGGCGGGCGGATGGGCGCGGGCATCGCGCAGGTCTTCCTGGCCGCGGGCGACCACGTCACCGTCCAGGAGCCGCAGGCCGAGGCGGCCAGGTGGCGCATCGCCGAGGGCCTGGCCATCGCCGAGTCCAAGGGCCTGGTGGGCCGGGACGAGGCGCTGACCCGCCTGGCCGTGGCCGCCGGCACGGCGGCCGGGGTGCCGGCGGACGCCGACCTGGTGATCGAGGCGGTGCCCGAGGACGCGGCGCTCAAGGTCCAGGTGCTGGCCGAGGCCGAGGCCACGGTCGGGGATGACGCCGTGCTGGCCACCAACACCAGCTCGCTGTCCATCGCCGAGCTGGGCTCCGCCCTCGACCGCCCGGAGCGCCTGATCGGCCTGCACTTCTTCAATCCGGTACCGGTCCAGCGGCTGGTCGAGATCGTCGTCACCGGGGCCACCCCGGCCGCCGTCCTCGACCGGGCGAGGGGGCACGTCGAGCGCATCGGCAAGGCCAGCGTGGTGGTCAACGACTCGCCGGGGTTCGCCACCAGCCGGCTGGGGGTGCTGCTCGGGCTGGAGGCCATCCGCATGGTGGAGGAGGGCGTCGCCTCGGCCGAGGACATCGACACGGCCATGACGCTGGGCTACGGCCATCCGATGGGGCCGCTCAAGCTGAGCGACCTGGTGGGCCTCGACGTGCGGCTGGCCATCGCCGGCTATCTGCACGCCCGGCTTGGACCCCGCTTCGAGCCGCCCGCGCTGCTGCGGGAGAAGGTGGCCGCCGGTGAGCTGGGCCGCAAGACCGGGAAGGGCTTCTACCAGTGGTGATGTGATCACGTACGTCAGGAGGGTGCGCGATGGCCAAGCCGTTCGCCTCGTCGGCGGATCTCGGTGAGAAGCGGCAGTCCCTGGAGACCCTGGCCGAGGGCGTCTACGCGCTCACGGCCGAGGGCGACCCCAACGTGGGCGCCGTCGAGGGAGAGGACTTCCTGGTCTGCTTCGAGGCCCTCGCGACGCCCGTGGCGGCCCGCGCGTGGCTGGCCAGGCTGCGCGAGCACACGGACAAGCCGATCCGCTACCTGGTGCTGTCGCACTACCACGCGGTGAGAGTGCTGGGCGCCTCCGCGTTCGGCGCCGACGTGATCGTGACGCACGAGAAGACCCGCGAGCTGATCGCCGAGCGCGGCCAGCAGGACTGGGCCAGCGAGTACGCCAGGATGCCCCGCCTGTTCAAGGAGCCCGGCTCGATCCCGGGGCTGACGTGGCCGACGGCGACGTTCAGCGACAGGTTCACCATCGACCTGGGCGGCGACCGCGGCGACCTGGTGCTCCAGTACTGCGGCCGCGGCCACACCGAGGGCGACCTGGTGGCGTGGCTGCCCCGGCAGCGCATCCTGTTCGCCGGAGACCTGGTCGAGTCGCAGGCGGCCCTCTACACCGGCGACGCCTTCCACCGCGACTGGGCGTCTTCCACCCTCGACCGGGTGGCGTCGTTCGGGGCCGGGACGCTCGTCGGCGGCAGGGGTGCGGTGGCGCGCGGCGCGCGGGAGGTCGAGGCGGCCCTCGGCCAGACGCGCGACTTCCTCGCCGTCATGCTGCGCGAGGTGAGCGCGGCGGGCACGCTGAAGGAGGCGTACGAGCGCACTCACCGGGCCCTGGAGCCCCGCTACGGCTCCTGGCCGATCTTCGAGCACTGCCTGCCGTTCAACGTCTCCAGGCTCTGGGACGAGCTGCACGGCGTCGAGCGGCCGCGCGTGTGGACCGCGGAGCGCGACCGCGAGGTCTGGGACGAGCTCCAGCCATGAACGCCGGACGGCCAGCCGGAAGGTCTCTTCCTTTGTCCGGGGTATGCGGGGTGTCCCCGCAGGTCGGGGTGTCCCCGCAGGTGATTGTCATCGGGGCGGGGCCGGTCGGGCTGAGCGCCGCGCTGCTGCTGGCCCGCTGGGGCGTCCGGGTGCTGGTGCTCGACCAGCGTGCGGAGCGGGGACGGGGCGGATCGAAGTCGATCTGCCAGCAGCGCGACGTGCTGGACATCTGGTGCGCCGCCGGCGCGTGTCAGGTTGCCGAGGAGGGCCTGGCCTGGACCACCGCCCGCACCTACTACCGCGGCCGCGAGCTGTTCTCGTGGTCGTTCGAGTGCGAGGGCCCGCTGCCGGCCTGCGTGAACATCTCCCAGACCCGCACCGAGCAGATCCTCGACGCGGCCGTGGCCGTGCAGCCGCTCATCGAGGTGCGCTGGAACCACGAGGTCACCGACATCACCCAGGACGCCCGCGGCGTCACCGTCCACTGCGGCGGCCGGCTGCTGCGCGCGCCCTACGCGGTGGCCTGCGCGGGCGCCAGGGCCCAGCGGGTACGCGAGGCGCTCGGAGTCACGTTCGACGGGGAGACGTACGACGACCAGTTCCTGATCTGCGACATCAGGGCCGACCTGCCCGGCTGGGAGAATGAGCGCCGCTTCTACTTCGACCCCGTGTGGAACCCGGGCCGGCAGGTGCTGATCCATCCGTGCCCCGGCGGGACGTACAGGATCGACTGGCAGATCGCGCCCGACTTCATCCCGACGGACGCCGACAGGGCGCGGAACATCAGGAAGGTCGTCGGGGACCGGCCGTACGAGGTGTTGTGGCACAGCACGTACCGCTTCCATTCACGGCTGGCCTCTCGCATGCGCGCGGGCCGCGTGCTGCTGGCGGGCGACTGCGCCCACCTGGTGGCCCCGTTCGGGGCGCGCGGGCTCAACTCCGGTGTTCCCGACGCCGAGAACGCGGCCTGGAAACTGGCTTTCGTGCTCAACGGCTGGGCAGGGGAGGAGCTGCTGGAGACGTACCACACCGAACGGCACGCGGCCGCGCTGGAGAACCTGGAGGTGACCGCCGCCACCATGCGCTTCATCGCGCCCAGGACCGTGGAGGAGCGCATGCGCCGGCGGGCCGCGCTGGAGGGCGGGCTGGCCGCGGAGATCGACTCGGGCCGGTTCGCCGAGCCCTACTGGTACGTGGACTCGCCGCTCACGACGCCGGAACCGGCCCGGCCGTTTTCCGGCAGGCCGCCCAAGGGCTCACGCTGCGTGCCCGCACCAGGGGTGATCCTGCCGGACGTGCCGTTGCCCGAGGGCAGGCTGCGCGAGTTCTGCCGGGACGGTTTCCTGGTCCTGTTGGGTGAAATGTGCGATTCGCGTTTGTTTGTGCAGGTCCTGGGCAAGGTCAATAAGGCACCGCTCGCCGTACGTGGGTTCGCGGAGATGGACGGGACAGGCTCGCTCGCCGGGAAGCTCGGCGCCAGGCCCGATGAGGCATGGCTCATCAGGCCCGACTCCCACATCGCCGCGATCATCCCCCATGCGGGGCCGGAGTCGGTGGCGGTCGCTCTGAGTCGCGCTCTTGGCGACTTCCCGACATTTGACCCCTAGAGGAGGACTGCGTGACTGGCCGTAGCTCGTTTCTGATCGTCGCGAACCGGTTGCCGGTGGACCGCACGATCGAGCCTGACGGAACGGCCTCGTGGCGCAGGAGTCCTGGCGGGCTCGTCACCGCGATCGCACCGGTGATGAAGCGCCGCCACGGAGCCTGGGCCGGCTGGCACGGGGCGCCCGACGAGAAGCTGGAGCCGTTCGAGCAGGACAGCATGAATCTCGTCCCGATCCCGCTGTCCGCCAGCGAAGTTGAGCTGTACTACGAGGGCTTCTCCAACGCCACCCTGTGGCCGCTGTACCACGACGTCGTGGCGCCGCCGGTCTACCACCGGGAGATGTGGGAGGCCTACCGCTCGGTCAACGAGCGGTTCGCCGCCGCTGCCGCCGACGCCGCCGAGCAGGGCGCGGTCGTGTGGGTGCAGGACTATCAGTTGCAACTGGTGCCCGCGATGCTCCGCAGATTGCGGCCCGACCTGCGGATCGGGTTCTTCCTGCACATCCCGTTCCCGCCGATGGAGCTGTTCTGGCGGCTGCCCTGGCGAAAGGAGCTGGTCGAAGGGCTGCTCGGGGCCGATCTGGTGGGCTTCCAGCTGCCCGGTGGCGCCTCCAACTTCCGCAGGTTGTGCCGGCGGCTGCTCGGGCTGCCGTACAAGGGGAACGAGATCTTCCTCGACGACCGCATCGTGACCACGCAGGCGTTCCCGATCTCCGTGGACTTCGCGCACCTCGACTCGCTCGTACGCGAGCCGCACATCGCGGCGCGCGCCAAGGAGATCAGGGTCGAGCTGGGCGACCCCGAGCACGTGCTGCTCGGCGTCGACCGCCTCGACTACACCAAGGGCATCGGCCAGCGGCTGGAAGCGTTCGGCGAGCTGCTCAAGGACGGGCGGCTGCGGCCGAACGAGGCGGTGTTCGTGCAGATCGCCACGCCGAGCAGGGAACGGGTGGAGGAGTATCGGCGCCTGCGCGACGACATCGAACTGCAGGTGGGCCGGATCAACGGCGAGCACGCGCAGCTCGGCTACCAGCCCGTGCAGTATTTCCACCAGTCGTACGACCAGGAGGAACTGGCCGCGCTCTATCTCGCCGCCGACGTCATGGTCGTCACCCCGCTGCGTGACGGGATGAACCTGGTGGCCAAGGAGTACGTCTCCTGCCACCACGACCTGAACGGCGCGCTGGTGCTCAGCGAGTTCACCGGGGCGGCGGACGAGCTGCGCCAGGCGTACCTCGTCAACCCGTACGACGTGGAGGACGTCAAGCGCCAGATGATGGCGGCGATGCGGGCCACGCCGCACGAGCTGGCCCGGCGGATGCGCACCATGCGCCGCCGCGTGGCCACCTACGACGTGGACCGCTGGGCGAACGAGTTCCTCAATGCTCTGGAGTCACCTGCTTCACAGCCTTCCACGCGTCGTAACGCTTCTTGGCGGTCCGGTTGACCACGATCTGAGCCACGGACATGCCGACGCCCATGAGGACGGCGTAACCGATGGCCTCGCCCAGGCTGACCTCGGGTGAGTCGGTGTCGACAGGAGGCTCCTTGCCCGTCGCCTTCACCCAGACGAACCCGAGGAGCTTCCTGGCCGCCCAGGCCGTCACGAGCCCCACCAAGCCGCCGATGACCCGCCAGGCCACGTCTGGCTTGTCCTCCGCCATGCCGATCTCCCTTCCCGTTGGTAACGAACACTAGTCTGTACCGCTTGCCGTGCGCCGAAGCCGTAGCATAAGGAGGCATGACTCAACAGCGACCAGGCCATGCCTCCATGCCGGAAAAGCCGACCCTCGATGGCTTGGAGCAGGTATGGGTAGCTCGCTGGGATGCTGAAGGCACCTACCGGTTCGACAGGTCCGCGCCGCGCGAGCAGGTCTACTCCATCGACACTCCGCCGCCGACCGTGTCGGGCTCGCTGCACATCGGGCACGTCTTCTCCTACACCCACGCCGACATCATGGCCCGCTACCAGCGGATGATCGGCAAGTCGGTGTTCTACCCCATCGGCTGGGACGACAACGGCCTGGCCACCGAGCGGCGGGTGCAGAACGTCTACGGCGTGCGCTGCGACCCCTCGCTGCCCTACGACCCTGACTTCGTCCCGCCGGACAAGCCGGGCAAGCGCGAGCTGCCCATCTCGCGGCGCAACTTCGTGGGGCTGTGCCACAAGCTGACCGCACTCGACGAGCAGGCGTTCGAGGAGGTGTGGCGGCGGGTCGGCCTGTCGGTCGACTGGTCGCTGCTCTACACCACGATCAGCGACGAGTCCCGGGCCGTCTCGCAGCGGGCGTTCCTGCGCAACCTGCGGCGCGGCGAGGCATACCTCGCCGAGGCGCCCACGCTGTGGGACGTCTCCTTCCGCACCGCCGTCGCCCAGGCCGAGCTGGAAGACCGCGAGTGGCCCGGCGCCTTCCACAAGATCTCGTTCTACGGCGAGCGGGGGCCGGTCTGGATCGAGACGACCAGGCCCGAGCTGATCCCGGCGTGCGTGGCGCTGGTCGCGCACCCCGACGACGAGCGTTACCAGCCGCTGTTCGGCACGTCGGTGCTGACGCCGCTGTTCGGCGTCGAGGTGCCGGTGCTGGCCCACCGCCTGGCCGAGCCCGACAAGGGCACCGGCATCGCGATGATCTGCACGTTCGGCGACATCACCGATGTCACCTGGTGGCGTGAACTGCAGTTGCCGACCCGGTCGGTCATGGGCTGGGACGGCCGGCTGCTGCCGGAGCCGCCTGAGGGCGTCGACGCCGAGCCGTACAAAGAGCTGGCGGGCAAGACCGTCCACAGCGCGCGCGAGCGCATCGTGCAGCTGCTGCGCGAGTCGGGCGACCTGGAGGGAGAGCCCCGTCCGGCGCAGCGCGCGGTGAAGTTCTACGAGCGCGGCGACAAGCCGCTGGAGATCGTCACCACCCGTCAGTGGTACATCCGCAACGGCGGTCGTGACCAGCAGCTGCGCGAGCGGCTGCTGGAGCGGGGCCGCGAGCTGGCGTGGCGTCCGGCGCACATGCGCGTGCGCTACGACAACTGGGTGCAGGGGCTCACCAGCGACTGGCTGATCTCGCGCCAGCGGTTCTTCGGCGTGCCCTTCCCGGTCTGGTATCCGGTCGACGAGGCGGGTCAGCCCGTCCACGACGCGCCGATCCTGCCGGCCGAGGACGCCCTGCCGCTCGACCCGTCCTCCGACGTGCCGCCCGGCTACACCGAGGACCAGCGCGGCGTGCCCGGCGGGTTCGTGGCCGACCCCGACGTCATGGACACCTGGGCCACCTCGTCGCTGACGCCGCAGATCGCCGGCCGCTGGGAGAGCGACGACGACCTCTTCAAGCGGGTCTTCCCGGCCGACCTGCGGCCGCAGGCGCACGAGATCATCCGCACCTGGCTGTTCTCGACCGTGGTCAGGTCGCACTACGAGTTCGGCGAGCTGCCGTGGAGCGACGTGGCGATCTCGGGGTGGATCCTCGACCCCGACCGCAAGAAGATGTCCAAGTCCAAGGGCAACGTCGTCACCCCGCTCGACCTGCTGTTGAAACACGGCTCCGACGCCGTGCGCTACTGGGCGGCCAACGGGCGCTACGGCGTCGACACCACTTTCGACGCCGGGCAGCTCAAGATCGGCCGGCGGCTGGCGATCAAGATGCTCAACGCGTCGAAGTTCGTGCTCGGGCTGGCCGGCGGCGAGGGCGACATCACGGAGCCGCTCGACCTGTCGATGCTGGCGGCCCTGTCCGACGTCGTGCGCGAAGCGGGGGAGGCGCTCGGCGCCTACGACCACACCAGGGCGCTGGAGGCCGTCGAGCGCTTCTTCTGGGCGTTCTGCGACGACTACCTGGAGCTCGTCAAGGCCCGCGCCTACGAGTCTGGGCCGGCCGCGGCCTCCGCCCACGCGGCGCTGCGGCAGGCCCTCGACGTGCTGCTGCGGCTGTTCGCGCCGTTCCTGCCCTTCGTGACAGAAGAGGTGTGGTCGTGGTGGCGCGAGGGCTCGGTGCATCGCGCGCCGTGGCCCGAAGAGCCCAGGGTCGAGCGCTACGGCGGTGACCCGGCGGTGCTGGCCGTGGCCTCAGAGGTGCTCGGGCGGGTGCGCAAGGCCAAGTCGGAGGCCAAGGTGTCGATGCGGGCCGAGGTCAGCAGGCTGACCGTCACGGGGCCTGAGATCGCGCTCGTGCGGCAGGCCCAGGACGACCTGTGCGCGGCGGGCAACGTCGAGGAGTTCGTCCTGGAGCAGGGTGACGCGCTCCACGTCGAGGTCCATCTGGGCTGACGTCCCGGCACCGGGCGGCCGCGGCGGAGTGGCGTCCGCGCGGACCGACCCGGCTGACCGGCCGGGCGTCCTTCGCGGGCGCCCGGTGGCCGGCCGGCGTCAGGTGTCCCTGCTGACGTCCTTGTACAGGGCGAAGAAGAGGGAGTACGCCTGCCCGCCGGGCAGCGGCGTGCGCCCGGCGAAGTCCTCGAACACCTCCGCCACCCGCCGCAGCAGCTCGGCGTGCCCTTCAGCGGTGAGCCTGAGGCCCAGCCTGGTGAGGTCGAGCTCCTCGATGCCGGCGAGCCGGGCCTCCTCCAGGAAGGCGTCGAGCATGGCCGCCTTGGCGCCGGCCATCCCGCTCTCCTTGACGTCCATCTCCCACGACTTGCCGGTGGCTCGGTGGCGGATCTCCGTGGAGCCGCGCGGGCCGGGCCGGTGCGCCTCGGCGGCATGCGCGAGCTGCCCGTGGCCGGTGACCGCCGGTAGCCGCGCACGCCGGGCACGACGGTGTCAGGGCAGCTCGCGGGCGATCACGCCAAGGGCGATAACCGCGCGCATCCGCCGCCAGGACATGCCAGTCTTGAACCGTGCTTCCCGACCGCCCAACCAATCTCGTACCGCCCGTCCTGGCCAAGATGGCCGCATGGTGCGGGTGCCTGATCCTCGTCGGCGTGGTCGTCTACTACTTCGTCCAGGTCATCGCCGGGCTCACGTTCGTGGCGCTGCCCGTGGCGATCGCGCTGCTGCTGACCGCGCTGCTGTTCCCGCTGACCAACGCCCTGCGCAACGCCGGCATGCGGCCCATCTACGCCACCTGGATCACCATGCTGGTGGCGCTGGCCGTGCTGGCCGGCACCGGCTGGCTCGTCGGGGCGCGGGCCAGCGAGGAGTTCCCCAACCTCGTCCGGCAGGTCCAGGAGACCGCCAGATCCGTTCAGGAATGGCTGATCAGCGGCCCGCTGCAGCTGGAAGAGGCGCAGATCATCGGCTATGTCGACGAGATCGTCGACATGGTCAACGCGCAGCGCACGGCCATCACCGGCACCGTCCTGTCTGCCGGCGCGGTGGCTTTCGAGGTGCTCGCGTCCATCGTGCTGCTGCTCTTCGTGACGTTCTTCCTGCTCAAAGACGGCGACCGCATCTGGGCGTGGTTCCTCAGGGCGTTCGGCGGCGTGGCTCCGCGCGTCGACCGTGCGGGGCGGGCCGCGTGGACCACGCTCTCCCACTACGTCCAGGGCACCGTCGCCGTGGCCGCCGTGCACGGTCTGATCATGGGGTTCGTGCTGGCCGGCATGGGGGTGCCGCTGTGGGCGCCGCTGGCTGTGCTGATCTTCTTCGCCAGCTTCATCCCGATCGTCGGCATCTTTTTCGCGGGCACCGTCGCCACCCTCGTCACGCTGGGTGCCAAGGGCCTCATCTTCGCGCTGATCTTCCTGGGCATCCTCATCGTCGAGCAGCAGCTGGAAAACCATGTGCTCCAGCCGCTGATCGTGGGGCGGGCGCTCAACTTCCACCCGCTGGCGATCATCCTGGTGCTGGCCGTCGGGGGCATCCTCGCCGGCATCGCGGGGGCCGCCGTGGCGGTGCCGGTGGCGGCGGTGATCTACCGGGCGCTCCCGGAGCTGCGGTCGCGCCCGCCCGCCCTGCCACCACCTGACGACATGTCCCCGGTC
>NZ_SMKP01000130.1:0-30465 GCF_004349015.1 Nonomuraea diastatica | reverse complement strand
GGACGGTCTCGGCCTACGACGACGTGCTCGCCGCTCCGACGCCGTCACCCGCCCCTGCGCCGCAGCCCTCCTCGTTCGCGTACGAGACGGGCGACATCACCACGAGCCCGGCAGCCGGGGCGTGGCCGGAGCCGCCGGCGGGCGGCGCCGCCGCCTCCGACACCACGTGGCAGGCGTTCGGCGGCGGCGACGCGCACGGGCAGCCGCAGGCCGCCTCGGGCAACGGCCGGGGCAGCCACCGCAGGAAGAGCCCGGAGCAGGACTACCCGCACGACTACTACCGGTGATGGCAGCCCTCATTAATGGGTAAAACCCACATGAGGCACGGCTAAAGCGCGGTCGACGGAGCAATAGGGTTTGCTCCATGACCCGCGACACGCACCGTATCCGGCTGAGCACGCTCCGGCACGATGTGCCGGCGTCGCTCGTGGTCTTCCTCGTCGCGGTGCCCCTTTCGCTGGGCATCGCGATGGCCTCCGGGGCCCCTCTGGTCTCCGGGCTGATCGCCGCCGTGGTCGGCGGGATCGTGGGAGGCACGCTGGGCGGCTCGTCCGTCCAGGTGAGCGGACCCGCCGCCGGCCTGTCTCTGGTGGTCGTCGATCTCGTGCAGACGTACGGATGGCGGGCCACCTGCATGATCACCCTGCTGGCGGGCGTCGTCCAGCTCGTGCTCGGCATCTTCAAGGCGGCCAGGGCCGCACTGGCGGTGTCGCCCGCCGTCATCCACGGCATGCTGGCGGCGGTCGGCGTGATCATCGCGCTCGCCCAGCTCCACGTGGTGCTGGGCGGCACCTCGCAGAGCTCGGCCGTGGCCAACATCATCGAGCTGCCCGGCCAGATCGCCGACCTGCACGGGCACAAGGTGGCGGTCGGCCTGCTCACCATCACGGTGCTGGCGTTGTGGACCCGCCTGCCAAGGCAGGTCAAGGCGGTCCCCGCGCCGCTGGCCGCGCTGCTCGCGGCGGCGGGCACCGCCTGGGCCTTCGGCTGGGACGTCACCCGCGTCGACCTGTCCGACAGCGTCGGCGAGTGGGCCTTCCCCGTGCTGCCGCAGGGCGACTGGCACCTGGTCGTGGCGGCGGTGCTGCTGGTGGCGCTGCTGGCCGGCTGCGAGTCGCTGCTGTGCTCCGTGGCGGCCGACAAGATGCACGGAGGCAAGCGCGCCGACCTCGACCAGGAGCTGACCGGCCAGGGCGTGGCCAACATGGTCACGGGCGCGCTCGGCGGCCTCCCCGTCGCCGGGGTGATCGTGCGCAGCACCACCAACGTGCGGGCGGGCGCGCGTACTCGCTGCTCGACGATCCTGCACGGGGTGTGGGTGCTGATCTTCGCGCTCGGGTTCGGCTGGTCGATCCGGCTGATCCCGCTGGAGGCGCTGGCGGCGCTGCTGGTGTTCATCGGCGTGCAGATGGTGAACCTCGGTCACATCAAGAAGGTGCACGGCCACGGCGAGGTGCCGGTCTACGTCGTGACCATGGTCGCGGTGATCCTGCTCGGCCTGGCCGAGGGAGTGCTGGCGGGGCTCGCGCTGGCCGCGCTGCTCGCGCTGCGCCGGCTGACGTGGGTCACCGTGCTCAAGCGCGAGGACCGCGCGGGGCGGCTGCACGTGACGATCTCGGGCTCGCTCACGTTCCTCGGCGTCCCCAGGCTGACGCACGAGTTGCGGACGATTCCCGCGGGAACGGATGTCGGCCTCGACCTGAACATCGACTTCATGGACAACGGAGCCTTCGAGGCCATCCACTCCTGGCGGCTCGACCACGAGCGTATGGGCGGCACGGTCCACATCGACGAGCTGCACGACGAATGGTACGCGCTGGCGGCCAGCGGCGCGCGGATGTTCCCGGCCAAGTCGCCGCCCAAGGCGCCTGACCGGTGGTGGCTGCCGTGGGCGCACCGGAGCCGTCCCAGCCTGCCCTCCGTTCCGCCTGACGACTCCTCCGCGCCGGTGGAGTGCCGGCTCACGGAGGGCGCGCGCGAATACCACCGGCGTACGGCGCCGCTGGTGCGGCCCATCTTCACCGAGCTGGCCCGCAAGCAGCAGCCCTCGCACCTGTTCATCACGTGCGCCGACTCCAGGATCGTGCCCTCGTTGATCACGGCGAGCGGCCCCGGAGACCTGTTCACGGTGCGCAACATCGGCAACCTGGTGCCGCGCAGGGGCTCGGAGCCGCGCGACGACTCCGTGGTGGCGGCGATCGAGTACGCCACGCAGGTGCTGGGTGTGCACACGATCACGGTGTGCGGCCATTCGGGCTGCGGAGCGATGGCGGGCCTGCTGAGCGGCGGCGTACAGGCGGGCAGCCTGCCCGGGCTGCGCAGGTGGCTGCGGCACGGTAACCACAGCCTGGCCGCGTTCATCGAAAGAGAGGGAAACCGGCTGCACAACGGGGCGCTGGACGTGTTGTGCCGGGTCAACGTGCAGCAGCAGCTGGAGAACCTGCGCACGTACCGGAAGGTCGACGAGCAGGTACGCGCCGGGAAGCTGGAGCTGGTGGGGCTCTTCTTCGACATCGGCTCGGCCAGGGTGCACATGGTGCCGCCGCTGCGGCCCACGTGGCCGGCCGCACTGCGTCATGCTACGCAGACCGGCACGGTCGCCCAGGGTTAGGGCGCGGTGCCCGCGAGGCTCTCCAGGGACCACGGCGTGTCTCGCGGCGCCGGTCCTCACTCCCGGGGGGCCGGAGGCCCGTATCTCCGACTCCAGCTCTTCTCGGAAGAAAACCAGCCCGCGTGTAGAGGACGGGCGAGTGGCTCCGACTTCCTCGTGAGCGGCGCGAGACGAGCGCCGGAAGATGGGAGGCAGTGAGATGAGCAAGGTCACCAGTGACATGGCGATGTCCCTCGACGGTTTCGTGGCCGGCCCGGACCAGAGCCTGGAGAACCCGTTCGGCGAGGGCGTCGGCGAGCGCCTGCACCGGTGGATGTTCGAGGAGCCCGAGACGCACGCGGCGGTGATCGAGGGCATCACCGCGGCGGGGGCCTTCATCATGGGCCGCAACATGTTCGGCCCCGGCCGCGACGGCTGGGACCTGGACTGGACCGGCTGGTGGGGTGACGAGCCGCCGTACCACGCGCCGGTCTTCGTCCTCACTCACCACCCGCGGGAGCCGTTGCCGATGAAGGGCGGCACGACGTTCACCTTCGTCACCGATGGGATCGAGGCGGCCCTGGCCCAGGCGCGCGAGGCCGCCGGCGACCGTGACGTCGCGATCGCCGGCGGCGCGCGTACGGTGAACCAGTTCCTGGCCGCAGGGCTCATCGACGAGCTCCGCCTGCATGTCGCGCCCGTGATCCTCGGCCGGGGCGAGCGGTTGTTCGAAGGCGTCGGGGACGTCACGCTCGAACCGATCGGCGGCACCTCGGGCAGCAGCCTCGTCACCCACCTCGGCTACCGCGTGATCCGGTAGCGTTCCCCGTCGGTTCGGCGGCGGTCGAGCCCGTCCGGCGATGGGCGAGGCCTGGTTGGGTTGATGCGGGACGTCCCGCCCCAGACCGCCTCGGTGCCCGGCCCTTGACCGCCTCAGCCCGGCACGCCCTTATCGCCTGGTGAACCGGAACCAGACCTCTCCGCGGGTCTCGTCGTGGCGGAACCCCCACTCGTCGGCGAGCAGGTCCACCAGCCACAGGCCCCGGCCTCCTTCGTCGCCTGGGGCCGGGGTGCGTACGGCAGGTCTGGTGACGGAGGAGCCGGCGTGGTCGCCTCCACCTGTACGGTGCCGCCTGTGCGGGTGATCTGGACCGCCACCTGCCCATAGGGGTGCGGGCGGAGTCGGAGTGGGTGACGGCGTTGGTGACGACCTCGCTCAGCAGGAGGAGCACGTCGTCCAGGAACGGAGGCGGGAAACCGGCGCACAGCAGGGTGCGCGCCCAGCCGCGGGCCTCGGGGACGGATAGCTCCGTCGCCGGGAATTCTTTCCTCCAGGCGGGGTGGCACGTGTTCGCCGGCACCGTCTCTTCTCTCGTCAACGTCAGCTCCCCGGCCGTTGAAAGTGATGGATTGACCGCTTCACCGCTGCCGGAAAGGAGGGCCCTGAGGTGATGCGAGAGCAACTCGGGCATCTGCTGGAAATGGCCGAGCGACCTGCTGTCTTCGTCCAGATCGTCGATCCGGAATGCGTCGCGGGCCTGGCAGAGGCTTTCATGATCGCCGAGCTCCTGAAGATCGAGGAAGCGAGGCGCGAATGGACCTGAGTCCCGCCGTGTGGCGCAAGTCATCGCGTTCTTCCGACAACGGCGGCCAGCGTGTGGAGGTCGCCATGAATCTGCCCGGGGTGGTCGCCGTTCGCGGCAGCAAGGACCCCGACGGCCCCAAACTGCTCTTCACCCCCGCCGAGTGGGCGGCGTTCGTCCTCGGCCTCAAGGCCGGCGAATTCGACCTCCGGCCGTGACCCCCTGCACGGATAGGGACATTCATGTCGTGCGCCGGTGCACGACTCATTGCTGCGTGACCGCGGCTTGGGTAATGTCGCGGAGATCGGATCGATCGGAGGATTGATGCGCAATACCGAACTCGAAAAGCTCGACGGGCTCGTCGGAGAGTGGACAACGACGCTGTCGGACGCCTGGTTCCTCGAACCGGCGGGCACCGAAGTGCCGGGGACGACCACCGTCGAGCGGCTCGGGGAGTCGCTCTTGGTCGTGCGATCGCAGTTCGGCGGAGGCACGCACCACTCCGAGATGGGCCTCGTCATCGGCCGCAGCGACCCGAACGACGCCTACGTCGTGCTTTATCAGGACGACCGTGGCGTATGCCGCCAATTCGCCATGACCTTCGATGACGGGCACTGGACTCTGCTCCGTGAGGACCCGGACATGCATCAGCGCTTCGTCGCCGACGTCGAAAAGGACCGCATTTTCGGACGTTGGGAGGCATCCGAGGACGGGGGAAAGACCTGGCGGAAGGATTTCGGCCTCACCTTCGACCGGGTCTTCGCGCAAGGCTGAGAGTCAACCAGTCAGCCGGCGATCCCACCATGTCCGCATAGCTGCCGGCCAGAGGAAGGAAATGTGACGAGCCGGCCTGTAGGCCGGGTTCTGTCCTTCGTACGAAGGGGCGGCCATCCATCTAGGACCGCCGTTGCCGGCGGCCTCAAGCGGTCTACCCGCGCGGCTCGGGCGGACAGCCCTCGAACGTCGCGCGCGGACGCTCCGGGGAGCGCCCTTCTTGACCTTGCTCCGGGTGGGGTTTACCGAGCCGCCCACGTCACCGTGGGCGCTGGTGGTCTCTTACACCACCCTTTCACCCTTACCTCCCGTTTGGCCGGGAGGCGGTCTGCTTTCTGTGGCACTTTCCCGCGGGTCACCCCGGGTCGGCGTTACCGACCACCCTGCCCTGTGGAGCCCGGACCTTCCTCGGCGGGCCCGCGGGCCCGACGCGGCCGCCCGGCCGACTCGTCCGAATGAGGTTATCAAATTTCCGGTGTTCCCAGCCCGCGGCAAGATCGATCCGGTGGAATGAGGCTGGTCATCGCCCGAGGCAGTGACGCGCCGTGCCGGGTGTTCTGGCGGCATCCGGCACGGCGCGCGCTCATCAGCGCAGGTGGGAGATGTCGTTGAACGACTTCACCACGGCGGGCCCGTCCGCGTAGTAGTCGATGAGCGACAGGCAGGCCAGGTCGAGATGCATCCGGTAGAGGGACTCCAGCGGGGCCATGAGGGCGAGTCTCAGGAGCATCTTGATCGGGGTGACGTGCGAAACCGCCAGCACGGTCTTGCCTTCGTACCGCTCGACCAGGCGTTCACCCGCCGCCTGCACGCGATGCACGGCCGTGGCGAAGCTCTCGCCGCCGGGCGGGGCGACCGCGGGGTCGGCGAGCCAGGCGGCCAGTTCGGCGGGCCATCGGCGCTGCACCTCGGTGAACGTGTGCCCCTCCCAGGCGCCGAAATCAGCTTCCCTGAGGTCTTCGTCCACCTCGACATCGAGGCCGGTACGCTGGGCGACCACCTCCGCGGTCTGCCTGGCGCGCTTGAGCGGGGAGGTGACGATCACGTCCAGCCGGTACGGCTCGCGCGACAGCCGATCGGCCGCCGCCGACGCCTGGGCCAGGCCGTTGGGTGTGAGCTCGGCGTCGCCGCGGCCGGAGAACCTGCGCTCCAGGGACATTTCGGTCTCGCCGTGCCGGAGGAGGAGCAGCGAGGTCGCCACCTTGGTGGACGAGACCCAGCCGGCATTCTTGCCGAGCCGCTGGGCGGTGGCTATGGAGGCGGTTGGGGCGGACATTTCGGAAATGCCGCCTACGTCGAGGAGATCCGTCTGCTTCGCCACCGACGGCGCCGAGGCCCGAGCCCGCGGGTCCGCCTGCCGCGTCGCGGCCGACGCCTCCCGGGTCTCCGGTAGGTCGGCACCGCCCGGCTCCTGCCTCGCGGCGGACGACTCCCGAGTGTGTGGCGGGGCGGCACCGCCCGGCTCCTGCGTCGCGGCCGACGACTCCCCCGTGCCCAGCGGGGTGCCGGCCGGCTCCTGCCGCCCGGTGGACGACTCCGGTGGGGTGGTGGTGCCGCCCGCCTTCCAGGTCAGGCCCTTGGCGGCGGCGTCCATGGCCTCGTTGGCCAGGCGGTCGGCGTGTTTGTTGCGTTCGCGGGGGATCCAGGTCCACTCCGTCACCCGCAACCGCCTGACCAGCGCCCCCGCTTCCGAAGCCAGCGGGCGCAGCCCTTCGTTCTTGATCTTCCAGCGGCCCGCCATCTGCTCGATGACCAGCTTCGAGTCCATGCGCACGGCCACCGCGGCCCCGTCGCCGGCCAGCCCCAGCACCGCCGTGAGACCGGCGATCAAACCGCGGTATTCGGCGACGTTGTTGGTGGCGACGCCGATCGCTTCGGCCGCCTCCGCCAGCACCTGGCCGTCGGAGGCGTCCTTGACGACCGCGCCGTAGCCCGCCGGGCCCGGGTTGCCGCGCGAGCCGCCGTCGGCCTCGACGATGTAGGACGTCACAGGCCGGACTCTGGAGTGCGGACGAGGATGCGGCGGCACTCGTCGCAGCGGAGCACCTCGTCGTGCGGTGCGGCCTTGATGCGGTTCATCTCGGCGATGGACAGGGCCACCTTGCATCCCTGGCACCGGCCGCCGCGCAGCATGGCGGCGCCCACGGAGTATTGGTCCTTCAGCTTCTCGTAGAGGGCCAGCAGGTCGGCGGGGATCTCGCCGAAGACGGCGGTGCGGCGGCCCTGGACCTCGGCGGCCTCCTTGTCGATCTCGGCGAGCGCGGCGTCGCGGCGGCTCTCGGCGGCCGAGAGCTCGGCGGCGACCTCGTCGCGCTGCCTCACCAGGTCGGTGACCTTGGTGTCGGCGGCCTCCTTGCGCTCCATGATCTCCAGCACGATCTCCTCCAGGTCGCCCTGGCGCCTGTGCAGCGAGGCGATCTCGGACTGGAGGCCGGCCAGGTCGCGCGGCGAGGAGACGGCGCCGGAGTCGAGGCGCTTCTGGTCGCGCTCGGCACGCGTGCGCACGGCGTCGACGTCGGACTCCGCCTTGGTCTGCTCGCGGGTGAGGTCGCCCGCCTCGGTCTCGGCCTCGATCACCTGGGTCGAGAGACGGGCATACAGCTTGGAACGCTCGTCGATCTCGGCGAGCTCGGGCAGGGTGCGGCGGCGGTGCGCCAGCCGGTCGATCACGGAGTCGAGCTCTGCCAGGTCGAGCAGTCGCTTCTGGGCCTCAGGGGCTGCTTTCATGATCAATATCCTCTTGTCCAAGCATCGGTGACCGTGGCGGAGACACGTGTTTCAACGGTAACGCCACTCGCGTGCAGGATGGACGCCGCACTGTCGAGCCAGGGCCACTCGGTCGCCCAGTGCGCGGCGTCGATGAGCGCGGGGCCGCCCGCCTCCATGAACTCGCTCGCCGGATGGTGGCGTAGATCCGCCGTCAGGAACACGTCGACGCCCGCGGCCCTCGCCACGCCGAGGAGGGAGTCGCCCGCTCCCCCGCTGACCGCCACGCGCGTAACGCGGCGCGACGGATCGCCCGCCACCCGGATCCCCCACGACGTGCGTGGCAGCCCCTTGGCCGCCCCCGCCGCGAACGCCTCCAGCGTCGTCTCCTCCGCCGTCTCGCCGATGCGGCCCAGCCCGCGCCACGGGTCGTCGGGGAACGGCTGGAGCGGCACCAGGTCGCCGGTGAGCCCGACGGCTCTGGCCAGAGCGTCGGACACGCCGGGGTTGGCGACGTCGGCGTTGGTGTGCGCCGTGTAGAGGGCGACGTCGTTCTTGATCAGGGTGTGGATCAGGCGGCCCTTCGGCGTGGTCGTGGCCACGCTGGTGGTGCCGCGCAGGTAGAGCGGGTGGTGGGTGACGATCAGATCGGCCTGCCACTCCAGGGCCTCCTCGGCCACGGCGGCGACGGGATCGACCGCGAACAGCACCCGCCGCACCGGCTGGGCCGGGTCGCCGCTGACCAGCCCCACCGCGTCCCATGATTCGGCTCGGGCGGGCGGGTAAGCCGCCTCGAGCACCTCGATCACGTTCGTCAACGTCACAGGAGCCACCTGCGCAGACTACCGGTGACCGGCGGGGTGGCGGCGCACGTGACAAGGGCTGTTGCGGGAACGCAGGCCGGGCGTAATGTAAGCGAATCCTGACCTGCGGAGGGCGGCATGGCACCCAGCGTCGCGATCATAGGAGCGGGCTTCGGCGGACTGTGCATGGCGATCCAGCTCGAACGGGCCGGCATCCGGTCCTACACGGTCTTCGAGAAGGCCGCCGGCCTGGGCGGCACCTGGCGGGACAACAACTATCCGGGCGCGGGCTGCGACATCCCCTCGCACCTGTACTCGTACTCGTTCGAGAAGTACGCGAGCTGGTCCCGCCGCTACCCCGAACAACCCGAGATCCTCGCCTATTTAGAACATTGCGCCGATAAATACGACGCCAGGCGAAAAATCCGGTTCAATACCGAGGTCCGCCGAGCCGCCTTCGACGACGCGAGATGGCAGGTCACCACGGCCCATCCGGAGGGCGGCGGCGAGCACACCGAGGCGTTCGACGTGGTGGTCATCAGCGTGGGCCAGCTCAGCCGCCCGCGATTCCCCGGGCTTCCCGGCATGGCCGATTTCGAAGGCGTCTCCTACCACTCCGCCCGCTGGAACCACGACCACGATCTCACCGGCAGGCGGGTCGCGGTCATCGGGAACGGCTCGTCGGCCGCCCAGCTCATCCCGCGCGTGGCCGAGCAGGCCGAGCACCTCGACGTCTTCCAGCGCACGCCCAACTGGGTGATCCCCAAGCCGGACGCCGCGTTCGGCCCGCCTGCCCGGCTGGCCTTCCGCCTGGTCCCGGGCCTGCAGCGGGCCTACCGCGAGTGGATCTACCGCTACGCCGAGGCCACCCTCTACCCGGCGCTCGCCCAGGGCTGGAGCGCCGACCTGCTCAGGAAGCGGGCGCTGCGCCACCTGCGCGACCAGGTGCCCGACCCGGTGCTGCGGGCCAAGCTGACCCCCGCCTACCCGCCCGGCTGCAAGCGGGTGATCATCGACAGCTCCTTCTATCCGGCGCTGACCAGGCCGAACGTCGACGTGGTGACGGACAGGATCGTCCGGGTCGCGCCTAAGGGCGTCGAGACCGCCGAGGGCCTGCGCGAGGCCGACACCATCGTCTACGCCACCGGCTTCAGAAGCACCGAGTTCCTCGCGCCGATGGAGATCAGCGGGCGCGGCGGGCGTTCGCTGGAGGAACAGTGGAAGGACGGCGCGGAAGCGTATTTGGGCATCTCCGTCCCGAACTTCCCGAACATGTTCCTCCTGTACGGCCCCAACACCAACCTCGGGCACAACTCCATCGTCTTCATGCTGGAATGCCAGGTGGACCACGTCATGGCCTGCCTGCCGCACCTCTCGCTGAACGGCCCGATCGAGGTGCGGCCCGAGGCGATGGCCGCGTGGCGCGGGCGGCTCGACGCGGCGATGGAGCGGATGGTGTGGGGCGGCGGCTGCCAGAGCTGGTACAAAACCGCCGAAGGCCGCGTCACGAACAACTGGCCCGGCCCCACGACGCTCTACCGCAGGCTGACGGCCCGACCGCCGATCCCCGCCTACCGGCCCGCCGGATCGTCCTCAGGGCCTGTACGGACGGTGGATCCTTAGCCCGGTCGCCCTGATCTCAACCCCGTTCGGGCCCTGGTGCGTTGGAGCGGGCCGCACGATAGCGTCCGAGACATGACGTCTTCCCTGCACCAGCGCGCTGTCGTGGCCGACACTCACAACGACCTGCTCATGGCCGTCACGGCCCGGCCACCCGAGCAGTGGGCGGGCTTCTTCAGCGAGCGGTGGCTGCCGCAGCTGGTCGAGGGCGGCGTCAACCTGCAGATCCTGCCGGTCTTCATCGAGGACGACTTCCGTCCTGAGGGCGCGCTGCGCCAGACGCTCCGGATGATCGAGTGTGCGCACGTGCTGGCCGAGGGCAACCAACACCATGTACGGATATGTCGGGATGCTGCCGAGATCGACCGGGCGCTCGACGACGGCAGGATCGCCCTCGTACTCGCGCTGGAGAGCATGCCCGGCCTCGACGCCGACGTCGAGCTGATCTCGACAATGCACCGCCTGGGCGTGCGGGTCGCCTCGATCGCGCACTTCGGCCGCACACCCCTGGCCGACGGCAGCGGCGAGGACGCCACCGGCAGCGGGCTGACCTCCGACGGCGTCGCCGCCCTGCGGGAGATGGAGCGGCTCGGCATGGTGTTCGACGTCTCCCATCTTGGAGCCTCCGGCGTCGCGCACGTGCTGGAGCTGGCCACCAAGCCCCTGCTGGCCACCCATTCCTCCGCCCGCGCCCTGCGCGACCACCACCGCAACCTCACCGACGACCAGCTCCGCGGCGTGGCCGCCACCGGCGGCGTGATCTGCGTCAACTTCTTCGCGCCCTTCCTGGCCGAACGCCCCGAGGACATGACGCTCGACCGCCTGCTCGACCACATCGAGCACATCGTGTCGGTCGCCGGCGTCGACCACGTCGGCCTCGGCCCCGACTTCATCCACGAGGTCATGTCCGACCTGACACGGCCGTGCTGCGAAGGCGTCAACTACCGCGGCGTCGACCCGAAGTCCGCGATCCCCGGCCTGAAGGGACCGTCGGGGCTGCCCATGGTCACCGAGGGCCTGCTCGCCCGCGGCCTGCCGGAGAAGGACGTCATGAACATCATCGGTGGCAACGTGCACCGTTTCCTCGGGGAGCTGCTGGCATGATCGAGGACCTCGAGGAGCTCGTCCTGTGCGAGTCGTTCTCCAGTGACCTGTCCGCCGTCGCCCGCAGCGCCGAGGTCGTGGCCGCCATGGGGGCCCGCCACCTCGGCGCCGAGCCGGAGTTCCTGGTGATCGACGGCGTCACACACCTGCGCTGGACGTTCGGCATCCCCAAGGTGCTGCTCCTGGGCCACCACGACACCGTCTGGCCGATCGGCTCGCTCGCCACCCACCCGTGGTCGGTGGTGGACGGCGTGGCACGCGGGCCCGGGGTGTTCGACATGAAGGCGGGTCTGGTGCAGACGTTCCACGCGCTGGCCGGGCTCGGCTCGCTCGACGGCGTCACGCTGCTGGTCACCGGGGACGAGGAGGTCGGCTCGCTCACCTCGTCCCGGCTGATCGAGGACACCGCGCGCGGTCTGGCCGCCACCTTCGTCATGGAGGCCAGCGCCGACGGCGGGGCGCTGAAGACCGCCCGTAAGGGCACCTCGCTCTACACCGTGCACGTGCGCGGCAGGGCGGCGCACGCCGGGCTGGAGCCGGAGAAGGGGGCGAACGCCGGGATCGAGCTCGCCCACCAGATCCTGGCCGTCGCCGGCCTGGGCGCGGGCGCCACCACGGTCACGCCGACGGTGCTGTCGGGCGGCACGTCGCTCAACACCGTCCCGGCGGAGGCCTCCGTCGGGGTGGACGTACGCGTGGCCGAGGTCGCCGAGCAGGAGCGGGTCGACGCCGCCGTCCGCGCGCTCACGCCGGTCGTGCCCGGCACCCACGTGGAGATCCTCGGCGGGCCCAACCGGCCGCCGCTCGAAAGCGCGATGTCGGCCTCGCTCTACGCGCTGGCCCAGAAGCTGGCGGCGGACCTCGGGGCAGGCCCGCTGAGCTCGGCGTCGGTGGGCGGCGCCTCCGACGGCAACTTCACGGCGGGAGTGGGCTGTCCCACGCTCGACGGGCTGGGCGCGGTGGGCGGCGGGGCGCACGCCGACCACGAGCACGTCGTCGTCGCCGAGATGCCCCGGCGCGCCGCGCTGCTGCGGGCGCTGATCGAGGCGGTTCGCTAGCCCGGAGCCCACGGCCCGCCGGGCCCGCGCACGGACGCCCTGCCACCCGGCGATGGACCCCCGGCTTGCCGCGGTGCCGGGACGTCGTGGCTGAATGGGGAGGTGACCGGACACCGCGAAGCGACGGCGAGGACCGGCGTGGTGATCAGGGAGCTGCGCGAGGTCCCGGAGTTCGAGCAGGTCTACGCGCTCTTCGACGGCATCTGGCACCCCGAGCCGCGCAACGTGCCCATGACCGTGGAGCTGATGATCGGCTTCGCGCACACCGGCAACTACGTGGCCGGGGCGTTCGAGGGAGAGCGGCTGGTGGGCGCCTCCGTGGGGTTCCGCGGACGCGAGCGGTCGCTGCACTCGCACGTGACCGGCGCCGTCGTGACGGGCCGGGGCATCGGGTACGCGCTCAAGGCCCACCAGCGGGAATGGTGCAGGAAGAACGGCCTCGACACGATCACCTGGACGTTCGATCCGCTCGTACGGCGAAATGCGCGTTTCAACCTGGTCAAGCTAGGCGCGCTGCCCGAAAAGTATTTGCCTGATTACTACGGAGAAATGGCCGACGCCATCAACGAGGGAGACCCCTCCGACCGCGTGCTGACCGTCTGGCGCGTACGAGACGCCGGGAACGCCTCCCCAACGCCCGGCGTCGCGAACCGCCCCGTGCTGCTGGAGGCGGGCGATGACGGATGGCCCGTCGTGAGGAAGGCCGAGGGTGACGTCGTTCTGGTGGGCACACCACCCGACATCGAGCGGTTGCGACGGGAGGATCCGGCGGCGGCCCGGGCCTGGCGGGCGGCCATGCGCGAGGTGCTCGGCGGGCTGATGGAGGCCGGCGGGCATGTCGCGGCATTGACCAATCATGGAGAGTACGTGGTGACGGTCCGCCGGCTATTCCACCGGGGTTTCGCCGCTCTGTAATGTGGCGGGTAAGCACGCCGAAAAGGAGATCCGCATGGCGGAATTCACCCCCACCGTTCCTGCGCGAGTCCTGCCTCCCGTCACCGTCCGCGACCTGCCCGAGCCCCCTCGATCGACCTGGCGTTTCATCGGCCCGGGGTTGGTCGGCGCCGGAGTCGGGCTGGCATCGGGCGAGTTCATCCTCTGGCCGTACATCGCCTCCCAGGTCGGGCTCGTCTTCATCTGGGGAGCGGCCATCGGGATCATCACGCAGTGGTTCCTGAACATGGAGATCGAGCGCTACACCCTGGCCACCGGCGAGACCGCGCTGACCGGATTCAGCCGGATGTGGAAACACTGGGGCCTGGTCTTCGTGCTGATGACGCTCGGATCGAACCTCTGGCCGGGCTGGGTCACCACGTCCGCGACCATGGTGACCTATCTGACCGGAGCCGGCGAGGGCGCCGTACGCTGGATCGCCATCGGCATGCTGCTCCTGATCGCCTTCGGGCTGACGCTGGCTCCGGTGATCTACATCGCGCTCGAACGGGTGATCTTCGTCAAGGTCGCCCTGGTGGTGATCCTGATCGTGGTGGCGATCGTGGTCGCGATCACCGCCGACAGCTGGGTGCAGCTGGGCAAGGGCCTGACCGTCGGCGCCCAGTTCCCGGTGCCGCCGCTGGACTTCGCCGTCCTGATGGGCGCCATCGCCTACGCCGGCGCGGGCGGCGGCCAGAACCTGTGCCAGAGCAACTGGATCCGCGACAAGGGCTTCGGCATGGGCCTCTACGTTCCCCGCCTGGTCAGCCCGGTCACCGGGCAGGAGGAGGCGGCCGCGTCGACGGGCTTCCAGTTCGCGCCCACCAAGGACAACCTCGCCCGGTGGCAGCGGTGGTGGCGCTTCGCCAACCTCGAGCAGGCGTGGACGTTCGGCCTCGTGACGTTCGTGACGATCGCGCTCATGTCGATGCTGGCCTACTCCACCGTGTTCGGCCAGCCCGGCTTGGAGAACAGCATCGAGTTCCTGCGCGTCGAGGGGCAGGTGCTGCAGGAGACCGTGGGCACCTGGTTCGGCGTGCTGTTCTGGGTGATCGGAGCGCTGGCCCTGTTCGCGGCGGCGATGGGGATCGTCGACTACACCTCGCGGCTGGCGGCGGACACGCTCAAGACCGTCTACCTGAACAAGTCGTCCGTGTCGGAGAACAAGGTCTACTTCTTCACCGTCTGGGCCATCGCACTGATCGGCATCGGCATTCTCCTGCTGGGCTTCGACCAGCCGCTCATCCTGCTGGTGTTCTCGGCCTGCTTCGCCGCCGTGATGATGTTCGTGTACTCCATCCTGCTGATCGTGCTCAACCGGCGGGCGCTGCCCGACGCCATCAAGGTGCGCTCCTACCGGCTGGGTGCGCTGATCTGGTCCGTCGCCTTCTTCGGGACGCTGACCGTGCTGGTCGTCATCCAGCAGGCGCAGACGCTCTTCGGCGGCTAGCGAGGTTCAGGGGCCCGGGCGTGATCGCGGTGAATGCGGAAGCGCGCCTTCCGCGATAGCGGGCACACTGGTCGCATGCTGGAAACGTCGGCGCGGCTGCTCAGACTCCTGTCCCTGCTCCAAGCCCACAAAGAGTGGTCGGGCCCCGAGCTGTCCGCCCGGCTCGGGGTCTCGACCAGAACGATCCGCAACGACGTCGAGCGCCTGCGCACGCTCGGCTACCCGGTGCACGCCACGCCCGGGGTGGCCGGCGGCTACCGGCTGGGCGCGGGGGCCGCGCTGCCGCCGCTGCTGCTCGACGACGACGAGGCCGTGGCCGTCGCGGTGGGGCTCGGCAGGGCGGCCGGCGGCGGCGTGGAGGGCATCGAGGAGAGCTCGGTGCGCGCCCTGGCCAAGCTGGAGCAGGTGCTGCCGTCCCGGCTGCGCCGCCGGGTCGGCACCCTCAACGCCTACACCGTGCAAGTTCCCGGTGCCACGCAGGCGATGGTCTCCCCCGAGGTGCTCACCACGATCGCCGGCGCGGCCCGCGACCACGAGCGGCTGCGTTTCGACTACACCGGGCACGACGACTCCTCCAGCGTGCGCGACGTGGAGCCGCACCGCCTGGTGCACCGGCGGGGCCGCTGGTATCTCGTGGCCTACGACATCGAGCGGCAGGACTGGCGTACGTTCCGGGTCGACCGGATACGCCCGCGCACGCCCGGCGGGCCCCGGTTCACCCCGCGCGAGATGCCGGAGGGCGGCGACGTGGCGGCGTACGTGGAGAAGGGCGTCAGCACGGCCATGTGGCGCTTCCGTGCGACGGTGCTGCTGCACGCCCCCGCCGAGCAGATCGAGGCGATGCGGCTGGGGCTGGAGGTCGAGCCGGTCGGCGAGGCCACCTGCCGGATCGAGCTGGGCAACGACGACCTGCACGGGATGGCGGTGTGGATCGGATTCCTCGGAGTGGACTTCGAGGTGCTCGACCCGCCCGAGCTGGCCGAGCACGTGCTGCGGCTGTCCGAGCGCTACGGGCGGGCCGTCAGCGGGCGGTAAGGTCGCGGTCAGCGGGCAGTCAGAAGGCGCGGAGAGGCTGCCGCCATGAAGAACTTGACGCAGGTCGCGGGCGGCTCCGGCGACTTCCAGCTGGTCCGCCACCTCACCCTCGCAGGAAGCCAGTTCGAGATCGGCAGGGCCCTCACCGAGGAGGCCCGCAGGCTCGGCTGGTCCCCCGCACCGGCCACGCCCGAGGTCAACCGGGCCCGCAGGACCTGGTTCGAGCGGCACTGGCCGCAGCACAACGCCCGCATGGACGGCGCGGCGGCGGCCCTCGGCTTCGACCCCGACCAGGACGAGCTGGCCCTCGACGGCCTCAACGTGGTGCCCGCGGGCTCCGGCTGCTCGGCCCTGTGGGTGCCGCCCTCGGGGTCCGCCGACGGCCACGGCCGGGTGGGCCGCAACTACGACTTCTTCCGCTCCACCACCAGCGAGATCATGGGCTCGGCGCCGGAGCCCGGCGAGCTGCCCATGGCCTCGCGCCCCTACGTGATCACCACCATCCCCGACGAAGGGCTGTCCTCGACCGTCATCACCATGTCGGACCTCGACGGCTGCATGGACGCCATCAACTCGGCCGGGCTCGCGGTCATGCTCCTGATCGCCGACTTCGAGAACGCCGAGCCGCCGGAGCACGTCTCGCCGCAGGTCGGGGTGGGCAGCGTGCAACTGCCCAGATTCCTGGTCGACACCTGCGAGAACGCCGACCAGGCCAAGCAGGCGCTGCTGCTGGCCAAGCAGTACGACCACGGCACGCCCCTGCACTACCTGGTGGCCGACGCCCACGGGCAGGCGTTCGTGTGGGAGCGCGGCCCGGACGGCAGGGAGCACATCATCGAGTTCGGCGACGGACCGCTCTGCGTCACCAACCACCTGCTGCACCGCAACCCCGACCCGATGAACCTGCCCGCCGACACCGAGGCCGGCTTCGGCACGTACGGGCGGCTGCGCACGTTGTACGAGCGCAGCAAGGGCACCACCATGTCACCGCACGATCTGCGCGAGAGCCTGCGGGCCGTCCGGCAGGCCGAGGATCCCGCCGAGCCGTTCCGCACGTTGTGGAGCACCGTCTTCGACACCGCGGACCGGACGTTGTCGGCCCGCTTCTACCTGGGCGACGGCCGCTACTCCGAGGAACTGGTGTTCCCGGCCTCGGCGAGGTAGGACTCGCGCACCTTCGACCGTGACAACTTTCCCGTGGGGGTGCGCGGCAGCTCGGAACGGTATTCGATCACCTTCGGATGCTTGAACCTGGCGATGCGCGACCCGCAGTGCGCCAGCAGCTCGGCGGTGAGCCCGGGGCCGGGCGTGACCCCGTCGGTCGGCTGGACCAGGGCCACCACGCTGTGGCCCCACTCCTCGTCGGGCACCCCGATGACGGCCACGTCGGCCACCGCCGGGTGGTCGAGCAGGGCGGCCTCGATCTCGGCGGGGTAGATGTTCACCCCGCCGGAGACGATCAGGTCGGTACGCCGGTCGCACAGGAACAGGTAGCCGTCGTCGTCCATGAACCCGATGTCGCCCGGCGCGTACCATTCCCCCAGCATGCTGGCGGCCGTCTTCGCCGGGTCCTTGCGGTATTCGAAGGAGCCCATGGCGGACTTGACGTAGACCAGGCCCGGCTCGCCCGGCGACAGCTCCACGCCCTTGTCGTCGAAGATCTTGGCTTCGAACGTGGGCGCGGGCCTGCCCACGGTACCCGGCCTGGCCAGCCAGTCGTGCGGTTTGACGGAGAAGGCGATGGTGGACTCGGTGGAGCCGTAGTACTCGTAGAGCACCGGGCCCCACCAGTCCATGATCTGCTGCTTGACCGCGACGGGGCAGGCGGCGGCGGTGTGGATGACCTGGCGCAGACTCGACAGGTCGTAGCGGCGCCTGATCTCCTCGGGCAGGCGCAGCATGCGGTGGAACATGGTCGGCACCATCATCGCGTTGGACACCCGGTGCCGATCGATGAGCTCGAGGATGGCCTCGGGCTCGAACTTGGGCGCGATCACCACGGTGTGCCCGAGGTGCAGCGCGAACTGCGTGTGCGCGCACGGCGCGGAGTGGTACATCGGTGAGGTCACCAGATGCGTCTCCGCGCCCGGCCGGAGGTCGACGACCTCGCCGAGGAACCACACGTACAACGGCACGATGGCCTCCGGCTCGGCGCCGGGCAACGGCCGCTGCACGCCCTTGGGGACGCCGGTGGTGCCGGACGTGTACCACATCACCGCCCCGGCGGTCCGTTCCGCGGGCGCGCCGGCCGGCTGCCCTCCGGCCAGCCCCGCCGTGCCGACCTCCCCGCCGGGCACGGCGTGCGCGGGCCCGGTGACGACCACCTTGGCGTCGCAGTCGGCCAGGATGTACGCCACCTCGGACGCGGTCAGATGCCAGTTGATCGGCACGTAGTAGAGCCCGATCTGCCAGGTGGCCATGACCATGACGACCTGGTCGATCCCGTTGGGCAGCACGCCCGCGACCACGTCGCCGGTGCGGAGGCCGCGGGCCCGCAGCCCGTGGGACACCCGGTTGACCAGGGCGAGCAGCTCGCCATACGACGTGCGGGCGCCGTCGGCGTCGATCAGCGCCAGGCGGCCGGGGTCGGCGGCGGCGATGGTGTAGAAGCCGGGCATCGCGCTGACGTCCATCACAACTCCAGCAGGGCGGCGAGGCGGGCACGGTGGATGCGCGGGGGCCCCATCAGCACTTCGTCCGCCTTGGCCCGCTTGTAGAACAGGTGGGCGTCGTGCTCCCAGGTGTAGCCGATGCCGCCGTACAGCAGCAGGTGGTCGCGGGCCACCTCGAAGCAGGCGCGGCCGACGTACGCCTGGGCGAGGGCGGCAGCCTCAGGCAGCTCGTCCGGCGACTCGTCGGCCGCCCATGCGGCGTATCGGACGATGGACTCGGCCTGTTCGAGCTTGCCGTGCATGTCGGCGAGCTTGTGCTTGACCGCTTGGTAGGAGCCGATGTAGCGGCCGAAGGCGACGCGGATCTTGGCGTAGGAGACGATGGCGTCCAGCGCGGCCCTCATCACGCCCAGCTGCTCGGCCGCCAGCGCCACGCACAGCCGGTCGCCGATGTCCGGACGCGGCCCCAGCACCCGCGCCGGCGCGCCGTTCAGCTGCACGCGGGCCTGACCGCGTGTGAGGCGAGCGTGTCCAGCGGGGTCCTGGTCACGCCCGGCCCCGCCAGGTCGACGGCGACGAGGACGACGCCGTCTCCGCCCTGCGCGGGCGCCACCAGCACGCCAGCCTCCATGCCGCTGAGCACCTGCGCCAGCGTGCCGCGCACCGCCGAGCCGTCGTAGGTGAGGCCGGTCTCGCCGGCCGGCTCGGCGAGCGCCGCCAGGACGCGGCCTTCGGCGATGCCGGTCAGCAGTTCCTTGTCGCGCACCCGGGTCAGCGCGACGGTGGTGAAGGCCGTGGTCAGGAACGGCCCCGGCAGCAGGGCCGCGCCCGTCTCCTCCAGCACGACGGCCAGCTCGGTCATGCCGGCGCCCGCGCCGCCGTACTCTTCGGGGACGATCAGCCCGGACAGGCCGAGCTCGCGGTTGAGCCGGGCGTACACCTGCGGGTCGTAGCCCTCACGGACCTTGGGCAGCGGGGACGCGGCGCGCAGGAAGGCGCGTACGGCCTCGCGCAGCCGCTGGTGCTCCTCGCTGAGTACGAGCTTCACGCCTGGGTCCCCACCTTCAGATCCTTGAACGGCACGGTCTTGTCCACGCGGGGCTCGGGCGGCAGGCCGAGCACGCGGTCGCCGACGATGTTGCGCATGATCTCGTTCGTGCCGCCGCCCAGCGCCATGCCAGGGGCCACCGAGATCGCCTGCGCCAGCGGGTGGCCGGCCAACGCGGCCTCGGGGCCGGCCAGCTGCGTGGCGAGGTCGGCCTGGAACATCGTCAGCTCGGCGAGCAGCAGCTTGGCCGCGCTGCCCCGCGCGCCGGGGAAGATGCCGGCCCTGGTCTCCTGGGCCAGCCGCTGGTTGAACAGCGCCAGCGCGCGGGTGCGGATGTGCAGCTCGACGAGCTGGTCGCAAACCAGCGGGTCGCCGGTGTCGACGACTTGGCGCAGCGCCTCGACCGAGGCGGGGTGGTCGCGCCGGCCGCCCATGCCGACGCCCGCCGAGATCGACAACCGCTCGTGCAGCAGCGTCGTGACGGCCACGCTCCAGCCGTCGTTGACCTCGCCCACGCGATGCTCGTCGGGGATCGTCACGTCGTCGAAGAAGACCTCGTTGAAGTTGGCCCTGCCCGACATGTCCTTCAGCGGCCTGACCGTCACGCCCGGGTGGTGCATGTCGACCACGAACATGGTCAGGCCCTTGTGCTTGGGCACGTCGACGTCGGTGCGGGCCAGCAACAGGCCCCAGTCGGCGTGGTGGGCGACCGAGGTCCAGACCTTCTGGCCGTTGACGATCCACTGGTCGCCGCGGGCCTCGTCGCGCACCGCCCTGGTCTGCAGACTGGCCACGTCGCTGCCGGCGCCGGGCTCGGAGAAGAGCTGGCACCAGATCTCCTCGCCGCGCAGCAGGGGCCGGACGAAGCGCTCGCGCTGCGCGTCGGTGCCCCGGTCGACCAGGGTCGGGCCGGTCATGCCGAGGCCGATCGAGAAGACGTAGGTGGGGAGGGCGTAGTCGCGTGCCTCCTCGGCGAACGCGCGCTCCTCCGCCTGGGTCAGCCCCTGGCCGCCCCACCGCTCCGGCCACGTGATCCCGGAGTAGCCGGCGTCGTGGAGCCTGGCCATGAAGTCCTTGGCCCGGGTGACCGAGTCCGTTTCCTGAGAGTCGTCCGATGGGGCGTTCTCCTGCAGCCACGCCCTGGCGGCACGCCGGTAGTCAGCGAGGTTCACATCGGCTCCTTGGCATCAGTGTTCACTTACTCTAGCCAGGGCGCCGGAGCCCGTACAGAGCAATGCTCTGTACGTCCGAAACTCGAATTAAGGGCGGAATCTCCGTAAATTAGAGCAAGAGGCACTTGGTGTGATCGCCTGACTACGGGGGGATAGGTGTGATCGCACTGCTGGGCCGTTCCATACGCGCGCGGCTGGCGCTGTTCGCCAGTGTCACCATGGCCCTGCTCTGCCTGATGACCAGTTCCGCGCTGCTGTGGATGGTCTACAACACGACCGTCGACATCCACACCCAGGACGCGGTCGGCACCACCCTGACGGTGGCCCACCTGGTCAAGGAGGCCGAGCTGCCGCTCCTCGGCAATCTCGACATACGGGGCGTCCAGGTCGTCGATCCGCAAGGGCGCGTGGTGTCCGCCACGTCCGATCTGACGGGCGGGCCGCGGCTGACCGGCGCGTCGCCTCCACCGGACACCACCAACCGCGTCGTCCACGCCTGTGACCTGCCGTACCTTTCCGGCGGCTGCCACATCGTGGCGGTCCAGCGCGTGTACCAGCCGGACGGCGACTGGCTCGTCTACGCCTTCCGCCCCCGGCCGCCCTGGTACGCCACGCCCGGCGCGCTCGTCTTCCTCGTCCTCGCTTCCGCGGCACTGGTCGTGCTGACCTGGCACGGCGTCTCGCACGTGGTGGCCAAGACGCTCGCGCCCGTCGACCACATCACCCGCAAGCTGGCCGAGATCACCGCCGACGGCGGGGGGATGCGTGTGCCCGTACCCGAGAACGCCGACGAGATCCGGGCGCTCGCGGAGACCGCGAACCGCACGCTCGCGCGGCTGGAGGACTCGATGGAGCACCAGCGCAGGTTCGCCTCCGACGCCTCGCACGATCTGCGCAGCCCGATCACGGCGATGCGCGCCGAGGTCGAGGAGGCCATGCTCGCCCCCGACGAAACCGACTGGCGGGAGGTCGGCGACCGGTTGCTCACCAGTCTCGACCGGCTGCAGAACATCGTCACCGACCTGCTGACGCTGGCCAAGCTCGACGCGGGCGCTCCCGCCCGGCTCGGCCCGGTCGACCTGAGCGAACTGGTCACCGCCGAGGTCGCCAGGCCGCGTACGAAGGAGGTCCGGGTCTCGGTGCAACCCGGCGTGGTCGTGACGGGCGACCGGCTGAGGCTGGCCCGCCTGCTGACCAACCTGCTGGACAACGCCGAGCGGCACGCGGAGCGTACGGTCGCCGTGATCGTGCGCCGCGACGGCGAGGCCGTGCTGGAGGTGCTCGATGACGGGGCGGGCATCGCGCCCGAGCACCGCGAGATGGTCTTCAGGCGCTTCACCCGGCTGGACGCCTCGCGCAACCGGGACGCCGGCGGGACCGGGCTCGGCCTGCCGATCGCCCGCGAGATCGCGCGCACGCACGGCGGCACGCTCAGGATCGAGGACTCCAACGCAGGTGCCCGATTCGTCCTTCGGATGCCGGTAAGGGAGTAGTAAAGGTGGGTAGTAATGATTTTCGACCCCCCTGCCGAGAACGCCCGGAGATCCACCAGTACCATGATCACCGCGAGATGTCGGAACAGACGGCGCGCCTAGTTTGTCCAATAAAAACCCTTATAACCAGAAATTAGAGCTACCCGCTGTGACATCAGGTTTCAGCCGATTACGGCGCGAGGATCTCCTGAAGACGGCCTGCGAGGTGATCGCCGAGCAGGGGTTCGGGCATACCAGGACCATCGACATCGCCAGGGCCGCCGGCGTCAGCCAGGCGCTGCTCTTCTACCACTTCGAGACCAAGGACCAGTTGCTCGCGCAGGCCTTCACCTACGCGGCGCGCCTGCACCTCAACGCCCTGAACGACGTCGAGCGATCCTCTGGCACGCCGCTCGAACGGCTGCGCACCCTCCTGCGGCTCTGCTCCCCCGCGATCCCCACCGAGGGCTGGAGGTTGTGGATCGACGCGTGGTCCGAGGCGATGCGCAGCTCCGAGCTGGAGGCCATCTCGCGGCGCATCGACGCCCAGGGCCGTCTCGTCCTTCGCGAGATCATCGAGGCGGGCGTGACGTCCGGCGAGTTCGCGTGCGCCGACCCCGATGGGGCGACGTGGCGGATCCTGGCGCTGGTCGACGGGCTCGCGGTCCAGATGCACGTGCACCCCAGGGCCCTGTCCCGGCGCCGGGCCGGGGCGCTCATCCGCACGGCCGCCGCCAACGAGATCGGAGTCGCCCCGGAAAAGCTGTGACGAAACCTACGATCCTCACCTTCCCGCGCTATTGGATGCTTCGTACAATACCGGGCGAGGAGAGGAGCGCACGCGATGACACAGGCACCGAGCTCTACCGCCGCCAGGGAACGCGACGAGCAGGTCGCGAACAGGAAGGCCTACGAAGCGGTCATCGAACGCCTCTCGAAGGCGTCGGTCGACAAACACTGGGAGCCCTATCGAGACATCCCGTGGGACGACCCCGAGTTCCAGGTGGACCCGGCCGACCCACGCTGGGAGCTGCCCACGGTCGACAAGCTGGGCGGCCACCCGTGGTATCGCGGCCGGCCCCCGGAGACCCGGGCGGCGATCGGGTTGTGGCGCGTGGCCACCGCCATGAAGATCGGCCTGCAGTTCGAGAACCTGCTCAAACGCGGGCTGCTCAACTACGCCTACCGGCTGCCGAACGGCGCGCCCGAGTTCCGGTACGTTTACCACGAGACCATCGAAGAGGGACATCACGGGATGATGTTCCAGGAGTTCGTGAACCGGACGGAGCTTCCCGTGCGTGGCATGCCCGGGCCGCTGTCGGCGATCGCGCAGGCGGCGCCCTTGATTCCGCTGATCTCGACCGAGCTGTTCTTCGTGTTCGTGCTGGGCGGCGAGGACCCGATCGACCACGTGCAGCGCAAGGTGCTCAAGGACGACAGGGCGCACCATCCGCTGGAAGAGACGATCATGCGGATCCACATCGCGGAAGAGGCCAGGCACATCTCGTTCGCCCGCCACTACCTGCGCAACCGGGTGCCGCGGATGCCGGCGTACCGGCGGCTCCTGCTCGGCATCGCCTCCCCGATCATCCTCGGCGTGATGGCCCGCATCATGCTGGCGCCCCCCGGGGCGCTCATCAGGCACTTCAAGATCCCCCTCAGCGTCGTGTCGGAGATCTACCTGCGCAACCCGGCGGCCAAGCAGGAGATCCGCGACTCCATCGGCAAGACGCGGGAGCTGTGCGCCGAAATCGGCCTGATCAACCCGCTGACTCGGCGGATCTGGCGGCTCATGGGCATCTGGGCGGAGCCGGCGCGCGCCTAGCGCGCCTGACCGGGCGGCCGCCCGGCGATCAGGACCTCGGTCATCGTCACCTGCTCCCACATGCCCCGAGGGTTGTGCGCGAGCAGGGCGCGCCTGGCCGCCCGGGTGAAGGACTCCATCCGGTCGCCGAGTCTGGCGGGAGCGGTGTAGGAGTAGGACAGCTGCAGGCCGATCACCGCCTCCAGGTCGTAGACCTGGCGATATTCGTACGGGGTCGCGTCGAAGTCGCTGAACGGCGAGGCGGCGAGCATGTCGTCGTGGTGCTCCCCCGTGGCCTGGTAGGAGTTGGTGGCCGTGAAGGTGTTGACGCCGAACTCGTCGCGCACCCGCCGCATGGCCGGCTCCCAGGGCAGCTCCTCACCCGCGCGGGACGGTCCGACGAGCGCCACGACGCCGTGCGGAGGCAGCAGCTCGTCCAGCTCCAGCAGCACCGCGCGGCGGTCCATCCAGTGGAACGACCTGCCCATGACGACATGGTCGAACCCGGGCAACTCCCGCAACCGCGTGGAATCACCGCTCAGCCAGCGGATGTTGCCCGCACGCGCCGCCAGCCGGCGGCCCTCCGCCAGCATCTCCGCGTCGGGATCGACGGCCAGGACCTCCCGCACGCGCCGCGCGAGCGGGATCGCCACCGTGCCGGGACCGCAGCCGAGGTCCAGCACCGTGCTGTCGTCGCCGAACGTCATCGCCAGGTGCTCGATGGCCGGCTCGCCGTGACCGGCCCGGTATTTGGCGTAGTAGGGAGCCGCGCCGCCGAACAGGTCCGTCATGGATGGGACCATATACAGGTTCGAGACGCGACGATGGAAGGTTTCCCCTGTGAGGCGGCTACTCACGGTCCTGCTGCTCGCCTTCGCGGCGGCCGGGATCGCCCTCCCCCCTGCCGAGGCGCACAACGTGCTGATCGGCAGCGACCCCAAGGACGGAGCCACGCTGACGGCCTCTCCCGCGCGGGTGACCCTCGTGTTCGACCAGCCGGTACGCCAGGGATACGCGCACGTGGGTGTGACCGGGGCCGACGGGTCGGCCTGGGCCGACGGGGCCGCCGAGATCACCGCGGAACGGGTGTCGGTCAAGGTCAAGCCGCTGGCGGCGGGCGACTCATACGTCGTGGGCTATCGCATCCTGTCGGCCGACGGGCACCCTGTCACCGGGAAGATCGGCTTCAGCCTGACCGCTGACGCCGGGGGGGTGGCCTCCGGCACCGCCGATCAGGGCACGAACGGCGACGCCGCCGAGGCCGCGGCCAGCCCCGATGCCGCCGAGGCCGCGGCCAACGGCGGGGCCGGGATGGCCGTGGTGTGGATCGTGGGGGCGCTGCTGCTCCTCGCCATGGGCACCGCCGTGGCCCTCCGCCGCGCGAGACCCGCCCAGGAGACCGCCATGGCCGGCCCACCCGGCACCACCGCCGAACCCACGCCCGGCACCACCGCCGAACCCGTGCCGGGCGCCGCCGCCGGACCCGTGCCGGGTTCCGCGGCCGAGGGGACGAAGGCGTGACCGTCACCGCCTCCCCTGCTCCCCCTCTCTCCGGGCAGCGCGTCGGCGGGCGGCTCGTGGCCGGCGTGTTCCCGGTGTGCGCCATCGTCGCCGCCGTGGCCGCCAGCTCGTTCTCCGAGCAGGAGGCCGTGCCCGGCATTCCCATGCCGGGGCCGCTGGTGTCGGTCGGTCTGCCCGTCGTGCGGGTGCTGCTCGACGTGTCCGCCGTCGCCGTGGTGGGGCTCAGCCTGGTGGCCAAGCTGCTCGGGTTCGACCGGCCCGAGTACACCGAGCCGGTGATGGTCCGCGTCCGGCCCCTTGCGGTGATGGCGGCCTGGGCGTGGGCGATCTGCGCACTGCTCACGATCGTGTTCCAGACGGCAGAGCTCAACCCCGGCGCCGTGCCGACGTTCGGGATGATCGCGGACTATGTCGGGAACGTCGGCACGGGCCAGGGGCTGCTGTTCAGCGCGGCGTGCGCGCTGGCGGCGGCGGGCATCGGGCTGATGGCGGTGCGGTTCGGCGAGAAGGTGCCGGCGGAGCTACGCGTGATCGTCGCGCTCTTCGGGCTGCTGCCCATCCCGGTCACCGGGCACGCGGTCAACTCCATCTGGCACGACCCCATCATGATCTCGATGGAGATCCACGTGATGGGTGCGGCGGCGTGGGCGGGCGGGCTGCTGGTGACCGCCGTCTTCGTCGCGCCCCACCCGGGCCTGCTGGCCATGGCGCTGCCCAAGTTCTCCAGGATCGCCTCAGTGTGCCTGATCATGGTGGCGCTGTCCGGGCTGATCACAGGGCTCGGCACGATGGCGCTCACGCCCGGGGTGACGCTGCCCGACGCGCTCCTGACCAGCGACTACGGGCTCCTGGTCGTGGCCAAGGTGACGCTGGTGGCCCTGCTGGTGCCGCTGGCGGCGCACATCCGTTTCCGCCTGCTGCCCGCCGTCCGCAAGGGCCGGGCCACCGCCCTCGTGGGATGGGCGGCGGCCGAGGTCGGCGTGATGGGGCTGGCGTACGGCGTGGCGGTGGCGATCACCCGCGCCTCGATCGTCTGACGGCACCGCGCCGAGTCGACCCGCGAGGAGGGCGACGGGAATCCATCGGCGACGGCGTCGGTCTCGACCGCCCATGCTACGGAAACGGGCCTGACCCACCCGACGATACGGGCCCGGCCCGGCCCGCCCGACGCTGCGGAAACGGGTCATCGGCCGGTGCCGGGGAAACGGGCGCGAGCCCGTCGGCGCTATGGAGTGACGGGCGCGATCACGGGTGAGGCGGCCCCGGCCGGGCGCGGGCGGCTCCTGCTGACGACCCACTCCACCACCAGCCAGGCGGCCAGCAGGCCGAGCCCGGCCCAGACGGCCGACGACATGGCCGGCGGGGGCGCGCCGAGCAGCCCCTCCTGGCCCTTGAGCACGTCGTACACGCCGCCCATGACCGCGTTCTGGGCCGTCAACGCGACGTACGCGCCGACCGTCGCACCCGCGGCCCCCAGCAGGGCGCGTACGGCGGGCATCCGTACCAGGAACGCGACGTCCACCAGCAGCCCGGCGACCACCAGGAAGAACGGCACCGCCGACGGCGGGAACCCGGTGAACGTCAGCAGCGGCCAGATCAGCGTGCGGACGCCCACGTAGGAGGCGGCCACCAGCGTCGCCGCGCCGAACCTGCCGATCAGCATCCTGGCCACCACCAGCACCGCCACCCCGGCGACCACCGCGTAGACGGGGTAGAGGAAGTCGGGCACGGGCAGCGCGAACCCGGTCATCATCGTGCGGTCGATCGGCCGCCCCATCTGGTCGGCCGCGAACTGCAGCAGGATCGGCTCGGCGTAGACGGTGCCGTTGTCCCAGGCGCCGATCGACAGGACGCCGTATTCCTGGTGCTGCTCGGGGAAGTGCACGTTTTCCAAGAAGAACGCGAGGAATGCGCCGAGCACGACCACGCGTTCCCGGCCGGGCGGCGCGCCCATGAACCAGCCCCGGACCACACCCGCGATCATGAAGAACGTTCCAAGGTAGAGCATGATGTGCGACGGGCTCCACGAGGTGATGTCGAGCCCGTTGACGCGGTGGTTGATCAGGTCGAGCGGGACCGCGACAAGGAAGATCCCGGTGCCCCACTGGATCAGCCGCAGCGCGGCCTTGTCGACGCCGTAACCGGTGTAGCCGTGGATGATGGTCAGGGCCAGGGCGAGGGCCGTGCCCGCGGAGTTGAGCAGGTGAGGTGGGGCGAGGTCATCGCGCAGCCACTTGAAGTGCCACGAGACGTCCCACGCCGAGCCGAGCAGCTTGAGCGTGAACGCCCCCAGCCATCCGAAATAGAGCACCCTGAACAGGTCGTGCGGCGTCTCGCGCCCCGCCTGGCCTCTGGTCCAATAGGGCAAGGCCCACTCGGCGGCCTTCTTGATCGATGCTGGAGACTTCACGGAAGAGAATCTTACGGTCCTCGTTCCTGGTCAGTGGCCGGGAGTGGGCGCCGGGGAAGGTCCGCTGCCGGCCGAGGCGCGCAGGGAGTACATGAGGGGGACCTTGGGGGCGCCGCCGGGGACGCGGTAGTGGCCGTCGGCGGCCTCCAGCGTGGCGAAGCGCTGGAAGAGGGTGAAGTCGTGCTCGTGGAGAAACTCCACCCGCAGCCCCGCCGCGGCCACCGCGCTCACGACCTCGCCGAGACTGTGCGGGAATTGCACGGACGTCTGGTGTTCGAGCACGTCGTCGCCGGTGTAGGTGTGCGGTTCGACCCAGACCTGCGGCTCACGGTCGAAGTAGTCGTGCGTGACGGTGGTGCCCGTGGCCTCGTCCAGAATGTCGGGGAAGGGATGGAACTCGGCGAGATAGAGGAAACCGCCCGGCTTGAGCAGCGCGGCGACCGTCTGCGCCCACCGCGTCAGGTCGGGCAGCCAAACCAGCGCCCCCACACCGGTGTAGACGATGTCGTACGCGGCCCGTCCCAGCGCCTCGGCCGCGTCGTACACGTCGGCCGTGACGAACCTCGCCGGGAGGCCGCACGCGGCGGCGATGGTCTCCGCCTGCGCGACGGCGGCGTCGGAGAAGTCGAGACCGGTCACCTCCGCCCCGAGCCGGGCCCAGGCGAGGGTGTCGAGGCCGATGTGGCACTGCAGGTGGGCCAGGCGGCGGCCGGACACGTCGCCGACCTCCTCCCGCTCGAACGACCTCAGCGGGCTCCGGCCCGCGACGAAGCCGTCGACGTCGTAGAAGTCGCTTCCGACATGGACGGGCACCCGGGAATTCCAGTTGGCCCTGTTGGTCTCCAAATAGTCCACGATGTGTAAGCCTAGACAGGGGCAACCCGTCTCAGCGATCTCTCAGGTGCGGTCAGTAGGCTCGCCGCATGAAGCGTATGGCCGCGTCGGCGGCGGCGCTCGCCCTCATCGCCGTGACGACGTGGCTGGTGTGGCCGTCGGGTGCCGAGGTGCGGGGCCAGGATCAGACCATCACCGTCGTCGACGGGCCTGCCGACGACCAGCGGGTCGAGCTCGACACGACGTTCTTCCCGCCACCGGGCGGAGGGAAGGCGCCTGCCGTGCTGCTCGGCCACGGTTTCGGCGGCAGCAAGCAGAGCGTCAGGGACGAGGCGGTCCGCATCGCCCAGGACGGCTACGCCGTACTGACCTGGTCGGCGCGCGGGTTCGGCCGCTCGACGGGCGAGATCGCGCTCAACTCGCCCGACTACGAGGTCAAGGACGTCAAGCAGCTCATCGACTGGCTGGCCAAGCGTCCCGAGGTCTTGCTCGACGCGTCGGATGACCCGCGCGTGGGCATCGCGGGCGGCTCGTACGGCGGCGCCATCGCGCTGATGACGGCGGCCCACGACCGGCGCGTCGACGCCATCGTCCCGCGGATCACCTGGTCGGACCTGGCCGACGCGCTCTTCCCCAACACGGCCGTCCCGCTCTCCGCGGCCGGTGACGCCGGCCAGAGCCCCGCCGCCGGCAGCCTGCCCGAGGCGGAGAACGGCGTGTTCAAGCGCATGTGGGCGGGCATCTTCTTCGGCCAGGGCGTCTCGCTCGACAGCCTCGCCCTGCGGGGACGGCCCGAGGCCGCCCGGCCGCTCACGCCGGAGCAGGCCAGGTGCGGCAGGTTCCGTCCCGAGATCTGCACCGTCTACGAAGAGGTCGCCAAAACGGGCAGGCCCACTCCGGAGGCCGTCGACCTGCTGCGCAAGTCGAGCCCGATCACCGTGGCGGCCCAGATCAAGGCGCCGACCCTGCTCATCCAGGGCCAGCGCGACTCGCTGTTCCCGCTCAGCCACGCCGACGCCAACGCCAGGGCCATCGCCGCGGGGGGCACACCCGTCAGCCTGACCTGGTTCGACGGCGGTCACGACGGCGGCGACGGCGAGGCCGACTGGGTGTTCGAGCAGTCGTCGGCCTGGTTCGCCCGCTATCTGAAGGGCGAGGGTGACGGGGAGACGGCGCCGCCGGTCAGCGCGTTCACGGTGACCCGCGACGGCGGCCGCGACCCCGGCACCCGCCAGCGCATCCGCCTGCACCCCGAGACCGGCTCCTACCCGGGCCTCGGCGGCACCGCCACCCGCACCGTCGAGCTGGCGGGCCCCGCCCAGAACATCGCCAACCCGCCCGGCGGCGCGCCGGCCTCGATCTCGTCGGTGCCCGGCGTCGGCGGCCTGCTCGGCGGCCAGAACAGCCCCGGTGTCGCGATCGACATGCCGGGCCAGAGCGCCGCGTTCGAGTCCCGGCCGCTCACCGCCCCGCTGCAGCTCACCGGCAGTTCGACGGCCACGATCAGGGTGTCGGGCCAGGGCGGGACCGAGGCGACCCTGTTCGCCAAGCTCTACGACGTGGCCGACAGCGTCCAGCCGCCTGCTCTGCCCGCCGGGCTGGTGGCGCCGATCCGGGTGGCCATACCCGAGGGCGCGACCAGCGCGGAGGCCACGATCACGCTGCCCGCCGTCGACCACGCCTTCGCCCCCGGCCACCGGCTGCGGCTGGTGCTGACGACGACGGACATGGGGTTCGCGACACCCTCCGAGCCCGCCACGTACCAGGTCTCGCTCGTCTCCTCCACGCTGACCGTCCCGACGGTCGGCACGCTGGCCGCCGCCTCTGGCGGGGTGGCGTGGTGGGTGTGGGCGATGCCGCTGGCCGCCGTGGTGATCGCGGCAGCGCTGCTGGTGACCGGCCGCGCCCAGAACCGCCGCCGCACGGCCACCCGCCC
>NZ_SMKP01000012.1:0-94962 GCF_004349015.1 Nonomuraea diastatica | reverse complement strand
TCCGTGTGGCCGGGCGGCTGCTGGGCGGGGCGGGTGGCGCCGTGTCGCCCGCGGTGGCCGTCGGCGTGGACGGCGTGGGTTCCGGCGTCTGGCTGGTCTCCGCGGGCGAGGGCGCCGGCTCCTCCTCCGTCATCGCGGGCTCCGGCGCTCCCGGCTCGGTCGTGGCCGGCGTGATCCGGGTGACCTGCGCCTGCAACACCGGCTTGTCCTCGGCCGCGTTGACGAGGAGCACGATCGCGGCGGCCAGAACGACGGCGGCGGTGGCGCCGGCGGCGAGCTTGGCGGGCAGCGTGCGCAGGAGGCGCGACGGGTCGCGGAAGCGGGTCTCGACCACCGTCGTGCCCGTCTCGGCCGGCTCGTCGAGCCCGGTCGGGAAGAACAGCACCAGCATGCCGGCCAGGGCGGCCAGGCGGCGGCGTCCGCGCTCCTCCCAGTCGGGGCCGTACGCTCCGGCCGCGACGGCCTCCAGCTCGGTCAGGAACACCTCGGCCGACGAGGGGCGCGCGGCCGGGTCCTTGGCCAGGCCGCGTTCGACCAGGCCGCGCAGGTGCTCGGGCACGTCGCCGACCGGCGGGGCGGCGCTCTGGTGCTGGCGGGCCAGCGCGGCCAGGTTGGCCGCGCGGAAGGGCCGGGAGCCGGTCAAGCACTCGAAGAAGACGACGGTGGCGGCGTAGACGTCGGTGGCGGGCCCCGCCGGCGTCCCCGACCACTGCTCAGGAGCCATGTACGGAGGCGTGCCGGCGGGGCTCGCACCCTGGCCCGTCCTGACCGCGATGCCGAAGTCCACCAGCTTGCTGGTGCCGTCGCCCTGGACCATGACGTTCTCGGGCTTGAAGTCGCGGTGCACGACGCCGACCGCGTGGGCCGAGGCCAGGCCCTTGAGCGAGCCCTTGAGCACGGTCAGCGCCGCCTCGGGGCCCGTGGGGCCCTCGGACCTGATGAGCTCGCGCAGGGAGACCCCGTTGATGAGTTCCATGATGATCGCCGCGCCCTGACCGCTCTCGACGTAGTCGATGAGGCGGGCGTGATAGGCGCTCTGCAGCGTGGCGAGCACCCGGGCCTCGTGCCGGAAGCGGGCGACGAACCCGACGTCGGAGCGGAGCTCGTCGCTGAGGTATTTGACGGCCACCTCGACGCCGTCGTAGTCGCGCCGGGCCAGGACCACGCGACCGGCGGCGCCCGCTCCGAGCTCACGAACCGCGGTATAGCCAGGGACCCCCCACTGACCATCACCATGCATAGCGGTCTCCTCTGGAGTCGTGCGGGCCCCCACCCTCATCAAACGGTCCGTAGCTTAACCAGAGGGAACCACAATCCCGCTACTGATATCGCGAGATGTCAGCATTGTCACCTCAGGGTGCCGGGCGACTCCGCGCTCGAGCTCTGGCTCGGCTCGTCCTCCGGCTCCTCCTTGGGGCATTCCGGTGTGCTGCCGGAGACGCTGGAGCCGCCGTCGCCCGCCGCGGGTCCTGTGGCGGCTGTCACCGTCCACTTCGAGCCGCAACCCAGCTTGACGGGGAAACGCAGCGTTCTCGTGTACGAGGTGTCGCCGGACAGGGTGACCGTCCGGGTGCCCAGGCGTTCGCCGCCGGCCGCGAACGAGACGGCGAGGCGTACCCGCTGGGTGTCCGACGTGGTCACCGCGACCGTCGTGGCCAGCCCGCCGCCGGACGCCGCGGCCCGCAGGATCGACACCCGCCGCACGGCCGGAGGGCACGAGACCTGGGTCCGCGCGGTGGCCGTCCTGCCGCCCGCGCGCACGGTCACCGACACCGTCGCGCCGCACGGGCGTGACCGGAAGGTGTGGGTGAGCGAACGGGTGTACGAGGTCCTGCCGGACAGGTTCGCGGAGCGGGTGGCGACCTGCTCCCCGTCGACCGCGAACCCGGCCCGTACGGGGATCTCCGCCGTGCCGCTCGCGCTCACCCGCAGCCGGGCGGTCGCGGTACGGCCTGGCGCGGCCGGCAGGCCGAGCGAGAGGCGCAGGCCCGTCACCTCGGTCGGGCAGGGCGGCAGGGAGAACGCGCCCGACCCGGCGCCACCGGCCGCGGCGGGTGACGTGGTGACGGCCAGCCGGAGCGTGCCGCCGCACGGGCGCTCTCCCATGGCCCAGGTGAGTGTGCGGGTGTACGACGTGGCGCCGCTCAGGCGTACGCGCTGGACGCGGCCGTCCGTGCCGGGGGCCCGCCAGGTCGCGACGGCGACGACGGGGGCGGTGCCGCTGGTGCGCAGGGTGACCGTGCCCCGGGCGACTCCTTTCTCATCCACCGTGAGCACGCCCACGACGACCCGCAACACCGAGGTAGCCGGTGAAGACGTCGGCGTGGGGGTGCCGGTCGGTGCCGGGCCGGTTGGCCCGCCCGGCGTGGACCCGGACGGGGCTGGGGTGCGTACCGGCGTGCCGGGACTCCGCACGGGCGTCGTGGTCGCGCCGGGGGTCCGTACCGGTGTGGTGGCCCGCGGCGTCCGCGTCGGGCTGGTGGTCGCGCGCGGCGGGGCGACACTCTCCTCGGGCGTGTTCGCGTCCGCCGAGCTCGGCGGTGTGCCCTGGGACGCCGGGCCGGGCGTGCCCTCCGGCGGTGTGCCGGGTGTGCTCTCCGCGGGCGTCCCCGGGGTCGTGGCGGGCGTGGCCTCCGGCGCCGTTGGGAGCCCTGTTGAAAGCTCTGTCGGCGGCACCGCCGCCGCCGCGCCGACCTGCGCAGGCGGCGGCTGCCGGTCGACCAGCACGACCGTCGCGGTCACGGCCGCAGCCGCGGCCACGCCGGCGGTCACGACCACGCGGGCCGCCTTCGAGCGCATCCCGCGAAGCACCCGTGCACGGGCCGCCTGCGACGGCATCCCGCGGAACATCCTCACGCGGCTCGCTGCCGAGCCCGTTTCGCGGAACACCGTCCTGGCCAGCGACGTGCCGGCCTCAGGGGCGGGCGTCTCCGGCCGGGGCAGCAGCAGGGCGAGCAGCGCCACGAGCGCCGCCAGCCGCCGCCTGCCGCGCTCCTCCCAATCGTCCCCGTACGCCGCCCTCGCGGTGGCCTCCACCTCGGCCACGAACGCCGACGCGCTCGCGGGCCGCAGCGCCGGGTCCTTGGCCAGGCCGCGGCGGATCAGCCCGCGCACCGGCTCGGCGACGTCGTGGGCGGGCACCGGGGCGTACAGATGCTGGTAGCCCAGCACGCTGGGCTCGGTGGACCGGTACGGCCGGTGCCCGGTCAGGCACTCGAAGAAGACGGCCGTGGCAGCGTACACGTCGGTCGCCGGAGAGGCGGGCAGCGCTTCCCACAACTCGGGCGCCATGTAGGGAGGCGTGCCCTCGAGGCGCGCGACCGTGCCCTGGCGCACCGCGATGCCGAAGTCGACGAGCTTGCTCACCCCGTCGTCGCGGACGATCACGTTCTCCGGTTTGTAGTCCCGGTGCACCAGGCCGAGGGCGTGCGCCTTGGCCAGGCCGAGCAGCGAGCCCTTCAGCACCACCAGCGCCGCCTCCGGCCCGGTCGTGCCGTGCTCGCGCATCAGCGCCCGCAGCGAGACGCCGTTGACCAGCTCCATCACGATGGCCGCGCCGTGGGGGTCCTGGATGTACTCCCACAGCGTGGCGATGTGCGGGTCGCGCAGCGTGATCAGCAGCCGCGCCTCTGACTGGAACCTGGCCAGGGCGGCGGGATCGTGCAGCAGCCGCGAGGACAGGTATTTGATGGCGACCTCGACGCCCGTCTCGTCATGGACGGCCAGCGTCACCCGCCCGCTGGCACCCCGCCCGAGCTGCTTGATCTCCGTGTAACCGGGGGCGCTCCACTGCATATGCCTCTCCCATCAGGGCCGGCCCACCTGATGAGACGTGTGATCAAGGAGTCAGGTTTTCAGGTGCGCCTGCTTCATGGAACTACTCCCGAGAGAGGACGTGAACGGGCGTGGCGATACCTTCTGGGAGCACCGGATCGGGCTCCGGTTCGCCCCAGGACGTGACCAGGGGCAACACCCCGGCCCACAGGGGCAGCTCGTAGTCCTCCGCGTCGTCCTTGGGCCCGCCGCGCCGGATCTTGACCGACGCCTCCTCCAGCGACAGCGCGAGCACGGCCGTGGCGGCCAGCTCCTTGCGCGAGGGCAGGCGGGCGTAGTCCCACTGGCCGGGCGCGAGCTGCTCGGACAGCGCCCGCAGCCCCTCCATACGCTCGTCGGGGTCGGTCACCAGCCTGGGGCGGCCGTAGATGATCGCCGAGCGGTAGTTGACGGAGTGGTGGAAGATCGAGCGGGCGAGCACGATGCCGTCCAGGTGGGTCACCGTGACGCACACCTCGCCCCCGTCGCCGGCCCGCAGGGACCGCGCGCCGGTGGAGCCGTGCAGGTAGAGGGTCTCGCCGATGCGCCCGTAGCCGGTCGGCACGACCATGGGGTGACCGTCGACGACCACCCCCAGGTGGCAGACCAGTCCGGTGTCCAGCACCTCGTAGAGATCGTTCCTGTCGGTGCTGCCGCGCTGCTTCTCGCGGCCGAGCGTGGTGCGCGAAGTGGTGGAGAGCATGGTTCGACCGTACGGGTGAAGTGGACCTATCCTGTAGGGCCACTATCGGCCCTTTCGTAGAGACCACTTCCGCCGGTGCACACTCCGCCATCCACCGCGGGCCGTCGGCCGCGGCCTACCGTCCGCACCCACGTCGACCTGCCCGTATCCCTGTCGCGCGACTCGGCCGAGCCGCTCACGGCTCAGCTCGCAGGCTGGCTGCGCCGCGCCATGCTGGACGGCGCCCTGGCGCCCGGCGAGCGGTTGCCGTCCACGCGGGCGCTGGCGGTCCAGCTGGCGGTGAGCAGGACCGTGGTCACCGAGGCATACCAGCAGCTCTACGCCGAGGGCTGGCTGGACGGGCGGCACGGCTCCGGCACGTACGTGGCCGACATCGAGACGCCGCGGCCGCCCCAGGAGAGGCCGTCGCAGGAGGCGCGCGTGCCCGCCGAGCCGCCGCCCCCAGACGGCGGGATCGACGGTGGGATCGACCTCAGGCCGGGCCAGCCCTGGGTGCGCGACTACGACAGGGCGGCGTGGAAGCGGGCCTGGCGCAAGGCGGCCGACCTGCCGCCCGGCGACTCGCCCGATCCCTGCGGCCTGCCGCGGCTGAGGGAGCTGCTCGCCGACCATCTGCGCCGGGCCAGAGGGATGGCCGTCGGCCCGGAGAACGTCCTGGTCACCCGGGGCACCGGCAACGGGCTCGACCTGTGCGCGATGGCGCTGCTCGGCACGGGCGCCAGAGCGGGGGTCGAGGACCCCGGCTATCACGTGGCGCGCACGGTCTTCGCGGCCAGGGGAGCGGAGGTGGTGCCATGCCCGGTGGACGCCGACGGCGTCGTCGTCGACGGGCTCCCCCGCGACCTGCGCGTGCTCTACACCACGCCCGCCCACCAGTATCCGCTGGGCGGCCGGTTGCCGATCCCGCGCAGGGAACGCCTGCTGGCCTGGGCCAGGAGCACCGGCGCGACGATCGTCGAGGACGACTACGACGCCGAGTTCCGCTACGACGTCGCCCCGCTGCCCGCCCTCTACGGCCTCGACCCCGCGCGGGTGGTGCTCCTGGGCACGCTCTCCAAGATCCTCGCCCCTGATGTCGGGGTCGGCTGGCTGGTCGGCGACCCCGCGCTCGTCGACCGGATCGCCGAGGTGCGCCGCACGGTGGCCGACCGCACCAGCGGCCCCGTGCAGCAGGCCGTCGCCACTCTCATTGAGCGCGGCGACCTCGACCGGCACCTGCGCAGGATGCGCCTGGAATACGCGCGCCGCCGGGCGCTGGTCGTCGAGCTGCTCGGGTCCGTCTGCAGGCTGCGCGGCGACACGGCAGGGCTGCACGTGCTGGCCGAGCTGCCCGAGACCGTCGCGCCCGCGGTCGTCGCGCGGGCCAGGGAACGCGGTGTCCTGCTCGACTCCATCGAGCACCACCACCACGGCCGTTCCCGCCTGCACGGCCTGGTGATCGGGTACGGCTCCGCCTCGCTCGCCGACGTCCGGCGCGGCTGTCACATCCTGGCCGGGCTGATCAGGCAGGCGACCGGCTGACCGGGCCCTCAGAGGGCTCCAGGCGGCGCAGGACGGGCAGGGCGCGGGCGGCGTACAGCGGGTCGACGGGCAGCACGTTCCCGGCCCACCAGCGCGCGGGGCCGGGGTGCGGTGACGCCTCGGCGTAGGCGGGCGCGTAGTCGTCGTACGGCGGGTCGTACAGGTAGCCCGTCGCCACCCCGTGCCGCTCCAGCTCGGCGATGGCCGCGTCCCTGTCGCGCACCAGCAGCGGCACGCGGAACAGCGGCTGGTCCAGGTGGTCGCGCACGGCCGGCGCGACCGTGGGCAGCTCGGCCAGCCGCCGGACGCCCGCCAGGCGGCGGGCCCGTGTCCGGGGCACCCGGGCCACCCGCCTTGACCGGTACCAGCGCACGAGCCGGCCCCGGTGACGGCGGTAGTCGTGCAGGTCGGCGCGGACCCAGGGGTCGAAGGGCGGCAGCGCGGGCGCCTGCTTGAGCGCCTCCCGCAGCCCGTCGGGGTCGAGCGGGATCCGGTAGCCCTCGCGCGACTCGTGCAGGCCGAGGGCCCTGGAGAGGGCGAGCGCGGGGCGTACGAGGTCGGATCGGAGTGCCACCTGGCGGGCCATGGACGTGGCCACGCTCATCAGGTCGGCTCGCAGGGAGCCGGGGGTCAGCAGCTCGTCGCGGGCGCGGGCCAGCGCCCGCATGTCTGACGCGTTCTCGACGGCGAGCACGCCGCCCGAGCCGGCCCCGGCGTGTTTGGAGAGGCTGAAGACGCCCGCCTGGCCGAACGTCCCCAGCGGCCGGCCGTCGACGTGGCTCTCCAAGGCGTGGGCCACGTCCTCGATGAGGATCTTGCCGGTGAAGGCGGAGACGCGGTCGGGCAGGCCGTAGAGGTTGGTGGTCAGGACCGCGTCCACGCCGTCGAGGTCCACCAGGGAGACGTCGATGTTGCCGTCACGGGCGGAGAGTGGCGCGATCACCGGCTGCAGCCCGGCCGCCAGCACCAGGAACAGGATCTCGTCGGCGGAGACGGGCGACATGAGCAGCCGCTGACCGGGCAGGCACCAGTGGCGTAACGCCAGATAGAGGCCGAGCCGGTTGGAGGGAAGCGACAGACAGTGACGACCTGTACGCTCTGCGATGAACTTCATCCTTGTAGGACAGTACGCAGCTTTCCATACGTTTTCAACGCCTTGTCGGCCGTCTTGAGCAAGATCGGGTTGGCCATCACCGTGGCGCGCGTCTTGCGCACGGGCACCCGCACCATCCAGTGCATCCCCGCCGCCGCGCCGATCCTGGCCACCCGCCCCTCGGCCACCTGCAGCTCGCCGGTCTTGAGCTTATCTTTGTACTCCTTCTGGCCCCGGCCCATGTCGATGACGCGGATGCCGGCCTCGGCGGCGCGCTCGGCCATCGCCAGATGGTGGATGAGGCCGGGGGAGTATTTCGCGAAGCGGGGATCGTAGGCGGGGAACCAGCCGACCAGCGTGGTGCCGGTGCGCAGCCCGAAGTGCCCGGCCACCGGCTGGTCGTCGGCGTAGACCATGTCGAGCACTCCGGCGAAGCTCTCCGACCGGGTGGCCAGCAGCCGCTCGACCAGCTCCACGATCCACCGGTGGGAGAACCGGTCGGTGCGGCCCGTGCGGCGGTATTGGTCGGTCTTCCAGCCGAGCAGCGTGCGCAGCGGCGCCATGTCGGCGCTCGCGTAGTCGTGGCGGATCTTCCCGGCCTCGCGCTCCAGCTTGCGCGCCTTGGCCAGGGTTGATTTGTACGTCTTGCCGGAGTGCTGCCGCAGGAACTCGGTGTAGCAGTCGTAACCCTCGCTGAGGTCGATGATCGGCGACGGGTGCCGCTCGTGCCGGGATTCCAGCAACGGCTGCCCGGCCACCAGGTGGTCGAACTCGTAGACCGACAGCCCGCAGTCCTTGATCAACCGGCGGGGGTCGAGCTCGAGATCCTTGACGTGGACGATGCCCTGCGCGTCGGTGAGCCCGGCGGCGACCGGCTTGCCGATGCCCAGCGGATGCCGCTCGAAGGGGAAGAACCCGACGATCGCCGGACCGTCGTGCAGCACGGCCACGCGGACGGCATCGCGGACATCGCCCACCGTGATCGTGAACTCGGGGGACAGGAACGGGTTGTCGAAGACGGTGCCGGGCTCCTGAAGGCTCCGCCACCGATCGATCTCGGGCTCTCCCAGCTCACGAGGCAGGGCAAGGGTGACGCGCATGGGCTCCTACTGTGTGCAGCCACTCTCAGTCCAGCGTCTGGGCAGACGTGTACCCCCCAGAGTAAAGGATCGCGCGCCCTGCAAATCGCCGCTGGTCGGGAACGTTACGCAACTCCCAGCTGGCATTCAGCACCGAATGAGGTTCTAATGTGTGTCCATGACCGTACCTGGCATCGACCACCCCCGTCTGGCCGCGTGGATGGGCCGGAACGTGCCCGACGCGGGCGAGCCCCTGTCCGTCTCGCTGATCGCGGGTGGGCGGTCGAACCTGACGTATGTGGTCGAGGCCCGCGACCGCCGGCTGGTGCTGCGCCGGCCACCGCTCGGTCATGTGCTGCCCACCGCCCACGACATGCGGCGCGAGTTCCGGGTCATCTCCGCCCTCGCGCCGACGCCCGTGCCAGTGCCGGGTCCTGTCGCGTTCTGCGCCGACGAGGACGTGATCGGGGCGCCGTTCTACCTCATGGAGTACGTGCCCGGCGCCGCCGTGCGGACCAGGGAACAACTCGGCGACCACACGCCCGAGCAGGCGCGGCGGTTGTCGGAGCGGCTGGCCGAGGTGCTGGCGGCCATCCACGCCGTCGACTACCGCGCCGTCGGGCTAGCGGACTTCGGGCGGCCGGAGGGCTATATGGCCAGGCAACTCGACCGGTGGAGCCAGCAGTGGGAGCGGTCGAAGGCGTCGGAGTCGCCGGAATATCACCGGCTCGTCGACCGGCTGCGTGAGCGGCTGCCCGCCGAGTCCGCCGGCACGCTGGTGCACGGCGACTACCGGCTCGACAACACACTGATCAGGCTGGGGGAGCTCGAGATCGCGGCCGTGGTCGACTGGGAGATGTCCACCCTCGGTGACCCGCTGGCCGACCTGGGGCTCACGCTGACGTACTGGCACGACGCCGGGGACGACGAGCGGGCGGGGATCCCGGTGGCGGGCGACGTGACGGTGGCGCCCGGGTTCATGAACGCCGCCGAGTTCGCGAACCACTACATCAAAACGTCAGGGCGGGATATTTCGGATCTTGGATTCTATGTGGCCTTCGGTAACTTCAAGCTGGCGGTCATTGTGGAGGGTATCCACGCCCGCTTCCGGCAAGGTAAGACCGTGGGAGAGGGATTCGACCGCATCGGCTCCGCCGTTCCCACGCTGATCGCCCGCGCCCACCGCATGCTCGACCAGCACTAGAGATGATCGACCGGCACTAGAGATGATCGACCGGCACTAGAGATGATCGACCGGCACTGAGACGCTCGACCAGCCTGGACCCCGGGCCTCGACCCCGCAAGGAGCGCCATGAGCACAGTTGCACTGATCACCGGAGCGGCCAGCGGCATCGGAGCCGCCGTGGCACGCCGGCTCTCGGCCGGCGGGGCCAAATGCGTGCTCGTCGACCGCGACGGCGAGGGCGTGGAACGGCTGGGCAAGGAGGTCGACGGCGCGTGGCTGGCCGCCGACGTCAGCGACGAGCAGGCCTCGCTCGACGCCGTCGCGCTGGCCGAGCAGCGGTACGGCCGGCTCGACCTGGTCCACCTCAACGCCGGCGTCAGCGGCCGGGTGGACCTGGCCGACTTCGACGTCGAGCGTTACCGCCAGGTGGTCGGGGCGAACGTGGACGGCGTCGTCTTCGGCGTCCGGGCCGGCGTCCCCCTCCTCGCCCGTTCCGGCGGGGGCGCCATCGTGGCCACCGCGTCGCTGGCCGGGCTCGTGGCCTTCTCCGGCGACCCCGTCTACACGATGACCAAGCACGCCGTCGTCGGCCTTGTCAGGGCGCTGGCCGAGCCGCTGGCGGCCCAGAACATCCGCATCGGCGCCGTGTGCCCCGGCTTCACCGACACGCCGCTGGTCGCGGAGGCGCGGGAGATGTTCGTCAACGCGGGTTTCCCGTTGCTCACCGCCGATGACGTGGCCGCCGCCGTCGAGTCCGCCTTCTACGCGGAAACCCCGGGCACCCTTCTCATCGTCCAGCCTGGCAGGCAGCCGGTGCCGTACCGTTATGCCGGGGTGCCCGGCCCAGCGGGCGGCCAGCGGCCACCGCGTGCGGATTGACGGTTAGCGGTCTGCAAGTCGGGCGATTAGCGTCATCAAGGCTGGGCTACGCTCGGCCTTTCTGTATGTTCGTCCCTTTGTGGGCTTGTGAGGAATGAGGAGCGTTCAGTGATCCCGACCGATGGCCGTCATGCGCGCCGACGTTCGCCATGGCCGATAGCCCTTGGAGCCGGCATCCTCGCGGTCGTCCTCGTGGCGGGCATCATGGTCTACGCCTCTCTCAGGTCTGAGGAGCGCAGCGATTTCAGCGGCCAGGTCGCCACGACGGTGCCCACGGAGCCGGCTCCCAAGCTGGAGAAGCCGCCCGCGCTGGCCAACTGGCCGCGCTGGGGCGTCACGCACACGCAATACAGCGCCGACAACGAGCCGGAGCAGGTCATCGAGCAGGCCACTGGCCTGCTCGGCCGGGTGCCGATGGTGCAGAACCAGCACATCATGGGCTGGGGCGTCGGCAACCCCGAGCCGAGCCCGGGGCAGTACAACTTCGGCGACCTCGACCGGCGGCTGACCTTCATGTCGTCGTCGCGAGGGCTGCCGGTGATCACGTTGTGCTGCGCCCCCGACTGGATGAAGGGCGGCAAGGCCGGGCGTACGGACTGGAGCAAGAACCACACCGTCGCCCCCGAACCCGAGCACTTCGACGACTTCGCCAAGCTCGCCGTCAGGGTCGCCAAGCAGTATCCGACCGTCAAGCACTACATGGTCTGGAACGAGTTCAAGGGCTTCTGGGATGCGACCACCAACAAGTGGGACGCCAAGGGATACACCGAGCTCTACAACAAGGTCTACACGGCCTTGAAGAAGGTGAACAGCGACATCAAGGTCGGCGGCCCGTACGTCCCGATCGAGAGCAGCGCCAGGAGCCAGGAGCCCTCCGAGCTCACCGGCTCCTGGGGGACCGTCGACCAGCGCGCGCTCGACGCGATCCAGTACTGGATCGACAACAAGCAGGGCGCCGACTTCATCGTGGTCGACGGCGCGTCGATGACCAACGACAGGGGCAACATCCCCGACGACTTCGCCGCCCAGACCAAGTTCAGCGCCATCACCTCGTGGCTGCGGCAGAAGAGCGGCGACCTGCCGGTGTGGTGGGCGGAGTGGTACGTCGAGCCGGAGAACTCCGGCTGGACGGAGGAGCAGCGCACCGCGGTGCAGGCGACGACGCTGATGGAGTTCGCCAGGAGCGGCGTCACCACGGCGCTCTACTGGAACCCGCAGATGAAGGACGAAGGCGAGTGCCCTGGTTGCCTGTGGGCGCCGAAGGCGGGCGGCGAGATGCCGATGGCGGGCCTGCTGAGCGGGTTTGCCAAGTGGTTCCCCGCCGGGGTCGAGGTCTCCGAGGTGCGGACCTCCGACCAGCGGATCAAGGCCATCGGCCAGCAGCGCCAGAGCGTCATGGTGAACACGTCCGGCGAAGACGTCACCGCGACCGTCGACGGCAGGCAGGTCACCCTGCGGCCGTACGAGATCAAGTGGTCCGGCAGAGGCATGTGAGCATGGTGGTCGCAGACACGCCCATCACCCACCGCACGTTCACCCTCGACGGAGGCCTGCGGATGCACGTCGCGGAGGCCGGCGTGAAAGGGCCGCTGGTGGTGCTGCTGCACGGCTGGCCCGACTGCTGGTACTCATGGCGCCACCAGCTCCCCGCACTGGCCGCCGCCGGCTACCGCGTCGTGGCCCCCGACCAGCGCGGGTGCGGCGAGACCGACGTGCCGCCGCGGGTCGCCGACTACACGATCGAGCACCTCGTCGGCGACGTCATCGCGCTCATCGAGGCGCTCGGCGAGACGAGGGCGATCCTGGTCGGGCACGATCTGGGCGCGCTCGTCGCCTGGGACACGGCGAAGAAGCGGCCGGAGCGGGTCGCCGCGGTGGCCGCACTGAACATGCCCGACCGGTTCGCCGAGCCGTCGGAGCCGCACCCCCGGCCTGTCGAGGCCCTGCGAACCGCGCGCGGCGACGGCTTCTTCGCCGTACGCCTCCAGCGGCCAGGGGCGGACGACGCGGCGCTCACCGCCGAACTCGAGCGTGACCCGCAACGACTGGTGCGCCGCGTGTTGTACACAGGGTCCGGCGAATCCCCGGTGTGGAACGGCATGATCCCCGACGGAGGGACGATCGTCGACGCGCTCCGGGACGACCGGCTCCCGGCGTGGGCGAGCGAGGACGACGTCAAGGTGTACGCCGCGCTGTTCGAACGCTCCGGGTTCACCGGCGGCCTCAACTGGTTCCGCAACATGGACAGGAACTGGGAGCTGTCGGAGCCATGGCGCGCGAACCCGGTCAAGGCGCCCGCGATGTTCCTCATCGGTGACCGGGAAGGCGACTACGGGAGCCAGGCGATGCAGGACCTGCTGTCCGGCAGATCCAGATCCGTGCCCGACCTGCGGGACGCGCTGGTCCTGGCCGGCTGCGGGCACTGGATCCAGCAGGAGCGCCCGGAGGAGGTCAACGAGGCGCTGATCGAGTTCCTGGGCTCGCTCTGACCCCGTGAGCCGGCCTGGTCCCGTACGTCAGGTAACGCAGCAGCCACTCCACCGGCCCGTACCGGTGCCCGCTGAGCCACGAGCGGCTGTAGAGGACCTGGGCCGCGAAGACGCCCGCGGCGATCAGCAGCTCCATCGGCGGGCTGACCCGGTCCACGAGCGCCAGCCCGTACCCCGTGAAGATGAGCGCGCAGATCAGCGACTGCGCCAGGTAGTTGGACAGCGCCATCCGGCCGGGCGCGGCCAGGGCTCGCCCGATGCGCGGCATGCGCGGCAGCAGCCGCAGGAACGTCGCCGCGTACGCGGCCGCCAGCAGCGGTGCCGTCGCCAGGTCCACCGCCTCGCCCCAGAACTTGTGCACCACGCCGGTCCAGGCGGACAGCGCGGCGAATGACGCCCCCGCGAGACCGGCCGTGAAGCCCGTCCACTGCAGCCTGCGCAGCGTTCTCGTGTGCGCGGACAGGTCGCGCAGAACGCCTGACTTGCCGGCCGCCAGCCCCAGCAGGCACGCGGCCAGCACCGCCGGCCCTTGGAACAGGGCGCGCAGCACGATGATCAGCGACAGCTTCCTCAGGTGCTCGGAGACGATCTCCCAGAAGCCCCCGCCCAGCGCCGCGTCCGACCTGGCAGCCTCGGCCGCGCCGTCCGTCATCGTGCCTGACAGGTCCAGCCCCAGCGTGGCCAGCACGGCCGCCAGCACGAAGCCGAGCGCCAGCACCGCTGTCAGCGCGACGGCCAGCAGCACCGCCGTCCTGGGCCTGATCCGGTGGAGGAACAGCAGGACCAGGCCCACGGCGGCGTACGTCGTCAGGATGTCCCCGGGGAACAGCAACACGGCGTGCGCCAGCCCGATCAGGAGCAACCCGGCCAGCCGCCGCAGGAACATCGGCCGGAACGCGCGCCCCTGCCGCGCCGCCGAGTCGAGCTGCAGGGTGAAGCTGTAGCCGAACAGGAACGAGAACAGCAGGTAGAACTTGTTCTCGACGAACATCGTCACGAACCACCGCACCGCCCAGTCGAACGGCGAGCCGAAGGCGGGCTCCGCCATCCCGGCCATCCGGTAACCGGAGGCCAGGAAGGCGATGTTGACGACGAGGATGCCCAGGAGCGAGAAGCCCCGCAACGCGTCGACGGAGACGATTCGCGCAGCAGTGGTACGTGCGTCCGGTCCGGCGGAAAGTGTCCTCTGTGCCCTCATTGAGGGTCATCATCCCGTAGAACCTGAGAGTTTCCTGGGCATTCAGTTATTTTGTGCGATGTAGATGAACCGTTCGATGACCACCGCGATGGCCACGACGAACGCCGGGACTGCCAGGAACAACAGGCGTCTCCGCGCCTTGCGCGCCCGGTTGGGGCCGTTCAGGCGGATGACCTCGTAGCCGAGCAGCGCCACCCACGTCACGATCAGCGCCCCGATGCCCACCGGCGTCCACGGCGAGGTGGGGTCGCCGCGGCCCTTGTAGGAGTGCGGCTCGGGGATCTCCGTCCCCCTGACGAACTTCTTCCAGGTGTAGAGCGCCGCGTCCTCGTTGGAGAACACCCGTTTCAGACTGGGCGAGGTGTCCAGCGCCGCGCGGAACTTGGCCCCCCAGTCCGCCGGGTAACCCTCGTTGAGCTGCAGGTAGCTCACCTGGCCGGTGCTCACCATCAGGTACGAGTTCCGCGGCTGCTCCTGCAGCGCCTTGACCGCGTCGGCGATCTTCGTCGGATCCTTGTGCACGAGCGCCTGCACGTTGAAGCTGACCCGCTCGACGTCCCGCTCGCCCCACGGCAGGGTCGGCGTGACCTCCGGCCCCAGCTTGGGAACCAGATAGAGCACCCTCGCGCTGGGCTTGTCGTGGTCGTAGACGTAGTGCAGGGCCGCCACCTCGCCGGTGGTGACCCGCTCGAACTTCTCGTTGCCGTACCTCGCCAGCAGGAACGCCATCGCGAACAACACCGCGAAGCACGCCGCGAGCACGACCGAGATCTTCCTGGTCAGCTCGGGATTGAAGCGCACGTTCCGCTTGCGCAGCGGCACGGTCTCCTCGCGCACGTCGGCGCTGTCGGCCGGCAGGTTGGGGAAGAACGCGTACGCGGCCAGCAGGCACGCGCCGGGCAGCGCGAACATGTAGATGCGCAGCCCGATCTCGCCGCCGTAGCTCTGCAGCCCCAGCGCCAGCACGGGCACGCAGAGCAGGATCAGCGCCGACCTGTCGAACACCCCGCGCCGCAGCCGCCGGAACAACCCGGCCGCCGCCAGCCCGATGATCACCACCAGGATGCCGAGGCGGGCCTGCAACACCATCGCGTGGGCGGGGTCGGTGCCCTCGATCCGGTCGCCGGTGTTGCTGCGCAGGTTGGACAGGACGTTGCCCAGGCCGCCGAAGATCGTGTCGATCTGGCTCGCCCAGAAGCCCACCGTCATGTAGCTGATCCAGGCCGCCACCACGAGCCCGAGGAAGAACGGCAGCCCCCACGTCAGCGAGGTCCGCTTCACCAGCAGGAACGCCGTCACCACGCCGAGCATCATGAACGGCGTGATCTGGTGCGAGGCCACCGACGCGATGAACAGCGCCAGCAACATCATCAGCATGAGCAGCTTGTCGGCCCGGTAGGTGCCGGTGTTGGCCAGCTCGCCCGGCGTCATCGCGTCCAGCCTGCCGAGCAGCTTACGCAGGCCCTTCGGGGCGATCGGCCTGGTCCGCGGCTCGACTCGCCCGAACCATCGCAGCAGGATCGCCACGAACGCCAGATACAGGGCGAACGTGAAGCCCTGTGGCGAGAAGTAGTCCTGCCCGATCCACTGCACCAGCACGAACAGCAGCGCCGCGAACCACCGCGCCCGCGTGGTCGCCACCACCTGACGCAGGATCAGCACGAACGGCAGCAGGTAGAGCAGGTTCGACAGGAGCGGCGTCCACTGCAGGATCGTCGTCATGTCGCTGATGCCGGCGGCCTTCGTCACGAACGCGAACAACGCGAAGAAGCCCGGCCATCCCATGCGGGCGTCGATGCCGATCGCCGTCTCGCCCGTCCTGCTGATGAACTCCACGAAACCGGCATGGATGTACGCCGTGGGGAAACGCGGTTCGCTCGCCACGAGCGACCCGACGCCGTGCAGGGCGAACGCGATCGCGGCGATCTGGAACAGCAGCAGGAACTTGCGGTCGGTGCTCTGGGCGACCGTGACGAAGAACGACACGATCATGATCAGGATCGCCAGGAACGCGGTGACCGGGAGCGCCGAGATCAGCCCGAGACCGTCGATGTCGGCCGGGTCCACACCCCGCAGCGGCCCCGGGGACACCTTGACGGCGAGGATGAACATGAGCAGGCCCTCGAGGACCAGCACCAGGGGCAGCCACCGGGGCGCGCTGGCGATCAGCGCGCTGACCCGGGCTTTCAGCGCCTGCGGTTGCGCCGTCGCCTGCAGCTGTGCGACCGGCCCTCCTGCCGGACCCTGGGGCGCCTCCTGCGCCACGCCCACGGGCCCGTGCGGCGGCGCCCCGACGAGCGGAGCCCCAAGCGCCCCCCTACCGGGCACCCCACCAGCGAGCGTCCCGGGCGTCCCGCCAGCGGGCACCCCACCAGTGGGCGTTCCGCCAGCGGGCGCTCCGGGATGAGGGCTCCCCGCTGGGGGTGGCGTTGCGGTGTTCGGCTTCCCTGTGTGAGGACTTCCTGAGGCGGGGCCTGTGGCGGGCGGCGCTGCGCCACCCGGGTTTCCGCCGTGAACTCCGGGCTGGGCCCCACCGGACGGTTGCCGATGCCCAGACGGCTGAGCACCGCCGGTCGGCTGTGTCCGGACAGGCTGCGGGCCGCTCGCGGATTGCGGGCGGTCAGCGGGCTGTGAACCGCCGGCCTGTTGGGGGCGGGCAGGCTGCGGGCCGCTGCCGGGCTGGGGGCGCGCGGACGGCTCGGCCGCGCCGTCGGCCTGGGACTCGCTCGCCGGTTGCGGGCGCACACCCGCCTTCCCGCCTCCGCCAGCCTTCCCGCTTCCGCTGGCTTGTCCGCCGCCTGCGGGGTGCGTGCCACCGGTCGCTTGCGCGCCTCCGGCCGGTTCCGTCCTACCGGCACCCTGTGACGTACCGGCACCCCGCGATGAACCGGCACCCTGTGCGCCTCCGGTCGGCTGCGTGCCACCGGAAGGCCTTTCCTCGGACGGTCGCGGACCGGTGGCGGGCTTCGTTCCCCTGGACGACTGCGGCCCACTGGCCGGTTTCGTACCGCTGGCCGGTGGGGCGGTGGCGGCGGCCTGCGCCGCGCCGGACGGTCGTGTCCCCCCGGACGCCGGCGCCCCGCCGGTCGGTTTCGTCCCTCCGGAAGCCTGCGACTCCACGGACGCCTGCGAAGTCCCGGTCGGTTTCGTTCCGCTGGACGCCGCAGAACCGCCGGATGCCGGAGAACCGCCGGATGGCTCAGCATCGCCGGCGGGTGGGGGGCGGAGCGCAGGGCTGGTCGAGGCGGTCTCCGGTGAGGAGCCCACGTCGCCCTTCCCTGGCGGTGGTGTCACCGGGAGGCGGATGGCCGTGGTGCGGTCGGAGCCGGGCTCGGCGGCACTCTCAGCGGTCTCCCCCTCGGTCTCCTCAGACGTGCCGGAGCCCTCACCAGGGGGCTCGAACGTCAGCTTCGGGATGATCCCGGTAGCTTCCGGATCGAAGGGCACGTCTGAGTCCTCCTTGTCCCCGCGCGCATCCGGGGAGCCCGTGGTCCCCGGTGTCACGCCATCGCTGTCCCGTTGCCTCGCGTTGACCATCATGCGGTCCCGGACGACCCCTGAGTGACAGCCGGTCGACCTGTATCGCCGAATCCGAGAATCTTACGCAGATTTCCGAAGATCAACAGCGCCACGAGGAGCTCGCTGGCCAGCAGACCGTATCCCACGGCGTTCACCCCGGCGTAGGGGAACAGCACGAGCGTGGACACCAGCACCAGAACGGCCAGCCCGATCTGGACGACGGCCAGCGTGCGCGCCCTGCTCTGGGCTCGCAGCGCGCTCAAGTAGACCTCGATCAGCACCCGGGGCAGTACGGCGAGCGCCATGAGCCGCAGCAGCGTCGTGCCCTCCTCGGCGAAGGCGGGCCCGAAGATGGTCAGGATGAGCGGCGCCCCGGCGATCGCCACCGTGATGATCGGGATGACGATCATGAAGGCGCGCCGCAACGCCCGCCGGCAGTTCTCCGCCAGCTGGGACCGGTCGAACGAACCCTCGACGGTCAGCGACACCGCCATGTTCATGGCCAGCAACTCGATCATGCTGGCCAGGGTGTGCGCCATCGAGAAACGCCCGAACGTGGCCTCGCCGACCTGGGTGGCGATCACCACGGGCACCAGGTAGACGATGGCCAGGATCGACAACGTCCCGGGGAAGTCGCCGGCCAGGAACCTTCCAATTTCGCGCAGGCGAGGAGGCTCCTGCTCCGCGTCGGCCTGCCTGGTGTGCCGGGGCACCACGACGCCGAAGATCAGGAAGTTGATCGGGATCAGGGCGAGGGCGGTCGGGACGACCCAGGAGACGAAGATGCCGCCCGAGGGCAGCGCGCCGGCGAGCGCGACCAGCAGCCCCATCTTGACCAGGCCGAATATCAAGTTGTTCAGTGGTACGAACGGGGCCCTGCGCAGGCCGGTCAGCACGACGTCCTGGAGGGTGAACACCGCCCACACCACCACGGACGCCAGGAAGAACAGCCCGGGCCCGAACCCGGCCAGCACGGAATAGGTCTCGCCCCACAACGGCAACGTCAGCAGGAAGCCGACCGCGGCGACCCCGCCCGTGGCGGCGGCCAGGCCGTACCCGCGCAGGATGAGCTCGGGCGTGCGGCGGCCGGCCACCGGCAGGTAGCGGGCGAGCGCTCCGACGAACCCGAGCGCGACCAGCGACGCGAACAACCGCATCGCCGTGATCACCGCCTGGCCGCGGCCGAACTCGTCGGGGGAGTAGTAGTGGGCGGCCAGCAGCCAGTAGCCCATGCCGAGCACGCCGGTGATGACGGTGTTCGCCATGAGCGCGTAACCCTGCCGGAACAGCGGGTTGCGCAGGTCGACGAGGATCCGTCCCCAGACCCTAGACATTGCCGCGCACCCGTTGCAGCCCGTACCTCGTCCTGCGCACGACGGCGTAGCCCTTGGTGAGGATGCGCTCGCGCATGTAGATGAGAGGTACGGCGGTGCCTTCGACGGCGCGCTTGAACATGTTGATGGTCGTGCCCTTGCCGACCGTCAACCGGGGGATGGCGAGCATGTCGTGCCGGTCCGCGGCGATCGTGTTGCTGACGGCGCAGGCGGCGAAATAGCCGGCCTTGCGCACCTCACGGCGAACGCGGGCGCTGGAGTAGCCGTAGGGGTAGGCCATGGTGGCGACCGGCGCGCCGATCTTCTCCTCCAGCAGGCCCTTGTTCCTGCGCAGCTCCTGCCGGAGGTCCTCGGTGCGGAGCTGGTCGAGCTGGGGGTGGCTGTGGCTGTGGCCGCCGACCTCGATGCCGGTCTGCGCGGCCTCGCGGGCCTGGCCCCAGGACAACATGGCGTCGAGCGGCCTGCCCGCCGCGTCCTTGCCCGCGTCGGACACCCAGCCGCTGGTCAGGAAGACCGTGGCGGGGAAGTTGTAGCGTTCGAGCAGCGGCAGCGCGTGGCTGTGGAAGTCGGCGTAGCCGTCGTCGAAGGTCACGACGACCGGCTTGTCGGGCATCGAGCGGCCGTTGTTCTTGTTGAGCGAGGCCACCAGGTCGCCCAGCGTGAGCGGGGTGAAGCCGCTCTCCGACAGGTAGGCCAGCTGCTCGGCCAGGTCGGAGGGCCGCACCGCGTGCGGCCGCGTCTCGTCGTTGGGGTTGTCGCTGACCGAGTGGTACATCAGGATCGGGACGCGGATCATCAGCGTGCCACCTTCAGCCGTGCGGTGCCCACCACGTAGCCCCAGGTCGTCCAGGCCAACCCGATCACGATCGCGGCGGCCCTGCCGAGCCCGCCCAGGTCGCCCCGCAGGGCCTCGCCGACCCCGCGCAGCGCGCCGAGCGGCAGCGTCTTGATCGCGTGCGCCCGCTCGCTGGCGAGCCCGTCCTGGGTGCCGACCTCCTGCGTCACCAGCGCCTTCGACAGGCCCTCCGCGTAGCACCTGGACCGGAAGTAGGCGAAGCCCTCGCGTTGCTCCGACACCTTGTGCCCGATCGCCGCGCGCGGCTCGAACAGCATGACGGAGCCGGGTTTGCGCTGGGTCAGCCGGATGCAGAACTCGGTCTCCTCGCAGCCCAGCGGCCGTGACTTGCGGCCCTGCACACTGCGCCCGATGCCGCTGTGGAAGCCGCCCACCTCGGACACGACGTCGCGCAGGAAGGCGGCGTTGCCGCCCATCACGTTGCGGATCGGCGCCCTGACCGCGGGCATGCCGCGGTAGGTGCAGCCGACCGTCCAGTCGAACTCGTACGGGAACCACCGCGGCCGCCTGCCGGACGCCCACAGCGGGTCCGTGCGACCGCCCACGCCCACCACGCCGGGTTCCTGGAAGCCCTCCTCCAAAGCCTCCAGCCACCCGGCGTCGGCGACGGCGTCGTCGTCGAGGAACGCGACGATCTCACCGTTGGCCGTGGCCACCCCGGTGTTCTTGCCTCCGGACAACCCCTGCTCGTGCGTGTTCTCCACCACGATGGCCTGTGGATATTCGCGCTTGAGCTTGAGGTGCAGGTCGGGGTTGTGGTCGACCACCAGGATCAGCTCGTGGGCCGGGCGGGTCTGGTTCTCGACCGACTCGACTGCCTGCCTGATGTCCTCCCACCGGTCCTCGGTGTAGACGCAGATGACAACAGACGTGTTCACAACGGTCCCTTTTTATGCGACGCCTCGGTCAGCGGCTGGGGTGGCGGTGGGCTCAGGCTGGGGCGGAGAGGGCTGGCGGCGCCACTCCTTCAGGATGGTCTTGAGCACGCGGAAGCCATCTCGTACGACGTGCAGGTTGCTCTCGCCGTGGATGCGGTTGCGTTCGTGACTCGGCACCTCGTGCACCTTCAGCCCGGCCTTGGCCGCGCGCACGTTCATCAGCGTCTCCACCTCGAAGCCGTCGCAGTCGAGGTCGAGCACGTCGAGGTGGCGCGCCCAGAAGGCGTTGTAGCCGTAGCACAGATCGGTGTACTGGGTGCGGTACATCACGTTGACGATGCCGGTGAGGACCTTGTTGCCCAGACGGCGGTTGATCGTCAGGTCATCGCTGCCGCCGCCGGCGGCGTAGCGCGAGCCCTTGACGAAGTCGGCGCCGGTCACCAGCGCGCCCACGAAGTTGATGATCTCGCGGCCGTCGGTCGAGCCGTCGGCGTCGATCATCACGATGATGTCGCACGTGCACGCCGCGAAACCGGCGGCCAGGGCGTCGCCCTTGCCCTTGCCCGTCTGGGTCACGACCTTCACGTTGGGCCGCAGCCGCCTGGCCACGGCGACCGTGTCGTCGACGGAGTTGCCGTCGACGAGCACGATCTCGTCTACCCACTGCGGGATGGTGGCGAAGACGTGCGGCAGGTTCTCGGCCTCGTTCATCGCCGGCACGACCACGCTCACCGTCGGTGAGATGGCCAGATGCGGCGTCACGGGCGTGAAGCTCGACGGCGGCGGCATCGAGCGCAGGGGGGCGGCCTGGAGCTTGCCGTTGGGCTTGGTTATCTCGGGACTCATGGCGAGGGATTTCCTTCCGGGACCCCGCCGTGCGAACCGGACGAGGTCATCCCCGGGTGCTGCGGGAACGACGAAACCGGTGGGCGGTGCATGGGGGTCCTGCGTGGAGAGTGAGGGTGTATGTGCTGGTGCCGGGGGTGGGAGCGGTCAGCTCGCTCCCGATGCTTCCTTGACTACATTGGGTGACTCCTGCTGTTGCACTGAGGTGCGCACCCGACCAAAGCCCTTGAGGACACGGTCGGCCGCCTTATAAAGAGACGGTCGGTCCATGACAATTGTTCGGGCCTTGTTGAAAGGAGTTCGGCCGATCCAGTGCACCGCCGCGGTGGCGGACGGTCTCGCGATGCGGCCTTCGGCGACGTACAGGACCCCGCTCTTGAGCCAGTCTTTGTACTCCTTGCCGCCCTTGCCCATGTCGACCATGTGCAGCCCGTCGTTCGCGGCGGCCTCGGCCATCTGGAGGTGATGGACGATGCCCGGCGAATATCGGGCGAACTCGGTGTCGTAGGCGGGGAACCACCCTACAAGCGTGGTGGCCGTACGGAGGCCGAAATGTCCAGCCACCGGCACGTCGCCCGCATAAAGCATGGTGAGCACGCCTCCGAAGTCAGGTGACTTTTCGGCATGCATCATTTCCGTCAGCTCGACGATCCACGGCTGGGCGAACCTGTCGACCCGGCCCGTCCTGCGGTATTGGTCTGACTTCCAGGCCAGCAGGGTGCGCAGCACCTCGGGGTCGGCCGAGGCCCACGCGAAGCGCAGCTCCCCCTGCTCTCTGCCGAGCTTGCGCTCCTTGTAGCGGACGGTCTTGAGGTTCTTCGGCGAGTTGGCCTTGACCTGGTCGATCCAGGCCTCGAATCCCGAGGTGAAGTCCATGACCGGGGCCGGCCGGACATCCTGCTCGTAGGGGGCGAACGTGGGCTGCCCCGCCACCAGATGGTCGAAGTCGAACACGCTGAGCTTGCAGGCTCGCAGCAGCGCCTTGGCGTCGAGGTTGAGCTCCGGCGTGGCGATCAGGCCGTGGCAGGTGGTCAGGAAGCCGCCGAGCGGCTTGCCGATGCCGAAGTTGTGCCGTTCGTACGGGAAGAAGCCGGCGATGCCGGCGCCGTCGGAGATGACCGCCACCCTCACGTAGTCGCGCAAACGGTCCATCGCGACGGCGAACTCGACGGACAGGAACGGGTTGTCCAGACCCGGGTCTGCCTTCTGCAGCTCCCGCCACCGGGCGCGTTCGGAGTCTCCGAGGTCTCGCGGCCGAACTACCTGGATGTTCACCTTGCCCTGGCCCCCTGTTCGGTCTGCATGCTCTTCCCCCGGTACAACACACGAAGCACGTACATGAACCCTCCGAGCACGGCGACGGTGGCCACACCGGCCCGCGGCGACCATGCGTTGAACAGCAGCATGGCCTCCGCGAGAAGCACGTTCAGTACGAGACTTGCGGCAGCCCCTACTGATAGTGCGGCAAGGGGATCACGATCACGCAACAGTCCCACCACTGCGGCCCCAGGAACGAACAGGAGGAACAGGGAGATCAAGAACGGGCGCAGCGGTGTCTCGATGTCGAACAACGCGACGATCGCCCCCGCTATGCAGGCGAACGCCAGCACCCACGCCAGTGCTCTGCGGTGCTTGAGCATCTCCTGGTTCTCTCCTGATCTTCCTGGTTGGAACGTGTTTGATCGCAGTTCATGGGACCAATCAGCGCCTGAGCACGTCAATGCCGACGCTTGGTGACGCTGACCGGTTCACCCGCAGGCTGAGTTTTCTCGTGTGAGCTTCAACACATGGTCAAGCGCTCTCCGGCCCCGGAGTGGTCCCCAAGCACACCAGAATGCCCTATGAGGGCTAGGCTCTTCGAGCCAGGGCCCGAATTATGCCCAATTGTCGTATAAGCATCGATCTACCACCGCTTGGCGCGAATGTTACCTGTTCACCCGTCCATGGTGTCCACGGAGGAGCTCTCCGCACCGGCGGTTGGCGTCTCCGGAGGCTCGGTGATGTCCGTGGGCGCATCGCCGTCCGGCGCGTCGGAGGCCGGCGGCCGCTGGTCGGCCACCCAGGACAGCGAGCAGGACCTGGTGCCGCCGTTCGAGGTGAAGGCGACGCGGCCGCTGCCGGACGCGGTCGGATCGACGACCGTCACCACCACCCGCACGGAGCCGCCCGCCTTGATGGACCCGCTCGCCGGGTGCACGTCCAGGCCCTGCGAGGCGGTGGCCACCCAGGAGACCGAGGCGTTGCGGGCGCTGAGCCCGATCCTGGCCAGGCCGTCCATCCCGTCCGGGCACGACGCGACGAGCCTCGGACCGGGCGCGGGCCTGCGCCGGGAGGCCGTGGGAGCGGGGGCGGGCCTGGTACGGGGCCGCGTGGCGACCGGCCGCCCGCTCGGCGTGCGCCTGTCCGGCCGGGTCGCGCTCGGGGTCGGGGTCGGCGAGGGCGCGGGCTCCTCCCCGTCCTCCTCCAGAACGGGCCCAGAAGGGAGGCTCTCCGCCACGGAGAGCGTCGGGGAGTGCGCCGGCGGCAGCGCGGTGCCGCTGGAGACGTCACGGCCGTTGATCACGACCACGGCGCCCGTCGCGGCCAGCAGGCAGGCCCCGGCCAGCGCCACCGGCGCCAGCCGGCGCGGCCTGCGCCGGCGCGAGCGGCCCGCGGCGGCCACGGGGAACCCCGTCCGGTCGAGGGTGTCGCCGCGATCGGTGATCAACGTACGGGTCTGGTCGCGCTCCGGGTTGACGCACGTGTCGACCACCCGGCGGCGCAGCGAGAGCGGCGCGAACGCGACCGGCACCATGTCCACCAGCCGAAGGGCCGAGATCTGCCGGTGCCGGCCCTCGGTGCACACCTCGCACCCGCCGATGTGCCCCGACAACCGCCGGCGCAGCAGCGGGGTGAGCGGCCCTTCCCACGAGTCCACCATCGCCGACAGGTCAGGGCAGTGCGCCCGCCCGGTCCTGGCCAGCACCACGGCGGCGGCGGCGTTCTCCAGGTGGTCGCGCGCGCGGCCCAGCCTGGCGCTCACCTGGCGCGAGGTCAGCCCGAGCACCGCGCCCACCTCGGCCGGGGCCAGGCCGTGGCGCAGCGACAACACCAGGACCTCGCGCTCGTTCCTGCTCAGCTCGCTCAGCGTCTCGTAGACGAGGTCGGCCAGCTCCGGGTCGTCGTGCTCGCCGGGCTCCGGCAGCGACAGGCCCTCCACGGGAGTGCCGCTCCGGTGCGACATCCTGGCCTGTGCCTGGAACCGGGTCAGCGCGTACAGCCAGGCCCGCAGCCTGGCGGGCTCCTTCAGCCGGTCCACGCATCCTTGCGCGGTGACGAGCGCGTCGTGCACGGCGTCCCCGGCGACCTCTCGCTCCTCGATGAGGGAGCAGGCGTAGTCGTGCAGCCGCTCGCCGTAGGAGTCGTACAGCCTGGCGGGGGCATGGGTGTCCGCGCGCCGCAGAGCCTCGACGAGCTCCTGATCGCCGCTTCGGTCGACGGTCGGCCATCCAGGCACGGATTCCCTCCCCGCGGGTCGTACGGGCGCTCAGCCCCACGCGGAGAGGACGCCGCCCTGTTCGGGGTGGTTCGCCCGCCATGCCCAACGGGCATGAGCGAGCCCGCCTCCACTCCGTGGAGGCGGGCTCGGTCGCCAGACGCCGCCGTCTTCCCCCGCTCTGGTCGCTGCGCTCCCGTCGCTCCTCCAGACGACGGCACTTCCTCGCGGGCTCAGCCGTCGCAGTTGGGGGAGCAGAGGCGGCGCTCCATGCCCTGCAGGAAGAAGTCGCGGACCTGCAGGATGTCCTTGGCGATGTACGCTTCGCCGCCCGTGGCCTTGGCCAGCGCGTCCATCTGCCGCTTGCCCTTCTCGGCCTCCGGGCCGAACGCGATGAGCAGGATGCTGATGGGCCGCTTCGGGGTGTAGGTCTTCTTCAGGTACCGCAGGATCTCGGCGTTCTTGACGCCGCCGTCGGGATCGTCGTTGCCGGCGCCGTCCGTGAGGATCAGCAGCGTGTTGATCTTGTCGGGCTGGAACGTCTTGGTCAGCTCCGCGTAGGCGGCCCTGATCGTGTCGTTCAGCCCGGTGTCGCCCGTGGGCTTCGCCTCGATCTGGGCGAACGTCGTGGCCAGCGCCTCCTTGCGGAGCGCCCCGTCGATCGACTCGGTGACCGGCCCGACGGAGATGAGCTCCTTCCAGTCCTTGCCCCGTCCGTCCAGATGCGTGGAGAACGTCCACAGACCCAGCTCGGAGTCGGCGGGGAAGAGCCCGAGCCCTTCAGTCGCGATCTTGTTGATGGCCTGCATGCGGGTCATGTTCGTGCCGGGCACGGGCAGCGCCATCGTTCCCGAGACGTCGAGCAGGGTGAGCAGCCGGGAGCCGAGGTTCAGCCTGGACCAGGTCTGCACCATCCTGGCCACGGTCGCGGTGTCGGGCGGCTCCAGCGCGGTCGGCGCGTCACGGGAGAAGCCCTTCTCCTCCGACAGCGCGTCGCCCGCCTTGCCGTCGGTGCCGCGGAACCCGGCGGCGCGCAGGGTCTTCCCGGCCGACTCCGTGGTCAGGTGCTGCTTGAAGTCGGCCGCCGCCTTCAGCACCGCCGGGTCCTTGGCCAGGATCGTGACGGGGTAGTCGAGGCTGAGCGTGCCTTCCTTCGGATAGAGCGCCACCACCGGCGCCTCCGGCTTCTTCGCGTTGTGGGCGTGGATGGCCTGCTCGGAGGTCACCCCGACGGGCACCCTGCTGGACTTCACCGTGAGGCTGGCCAGCAGCGCCGTCGAGTCGGGCGCGAGCTGGCCGGACAGCTCCTTCAGCGCGCCCACGAGCGCCTTGTCCTGCTTGGCCTCCCTGGCCGTGCCGGCGGCGGCCAGCAGCGCGGCCAGCCCGGCGGAGTTCTTCTGGGGGTCGAGGGCCAGCACGCGCACCTTCTTGCCGGGCCCGTCCACGTTCGCGACGTTCGCCGCCGCAATCATCGCGCTCCAGCTCGGCTGCAGGGTGCCGGTGAGCTTCGGCGCGGCCGACTTGGCCGCCGCCAGCACCACGGGCGAGGTCGCGATCGACCCCTCGACCTGCGGCAGCGCCTTGCCTCCCGAGGTCTGGCGCATGCTCTCCATCAGCAGGCTGGAGTCGGCCACCCAGAAGTCGGCCGGCACCTTGCCCGCGGCCAGCGCGTTCGCGGTTTTCGCCGCCGCCTCCTTGGCCACCGTCACCTCGACGCACTTGCTGTCGATCGAGTGCATGGCCTTGTTGTAGTTGCCGGCGATCTTGTTGAGCGCGGGATGGATGTCGGGGGTCGCGACGACGCGCAGCGGCAGCTTGCCGCTGGAGCAGTCGTGGTCTCTGTTGAAGATGACGAACGCGGCGACGCCGAGGAGCACGGCCATCGCGACGGCGCCGGCCAGCGGCACGAGCACCCTGCCGCGACCGTTGCCGGATCGCTTGCGCGGGGGTGGAGGTTCGCTGGCTCTGTATCCGCCGTCGAGATCGTCTGTGCGGTGTCGCCCCACGATGCCCTCTTAGGTGTGTTGGAACCTTCCGGAGACCCTAGCGGGAGAAGCTCCGCAATACTCCGGGAACGATACTCGGTGCGGTCAGTGTGGCAAAACAGCCCTTTTGGTGCGACGATGACGCAGTGTTACCGTCAATGGCAGCATGCGTGACCGTGCCAGGCGCGCCTTCCCTCGCGTACGGCGATCGCCGCCAGGGCGACCGCGACGGCCGGGTCGACCCACCACCAGCCGACCGTGTTGAGCCACAATCCGGCGAGCACGCCCGCCGCCATGGCCGCGCAGATGAGGTTCTGCGTGCCCTCGCCCGCCGTTGACGGCGACGCCAGCCGCGCGCCGAGCCGCCGCTTGGCGATGCCCAGCAACGGCATGCTGACCAGGCTGACGGCCGTCACCACGATCCCCAGCACGCTGGGCACCGCCCGGTGCCCGGCCACCAGGTCGTACGCCACGTGGATGACCAGGTAGGGCGCGAGCAGCCAGAAGCTCACCGCGACCGCCCGCCTGGCGGTGGTCTCCGCGCTCGGCGACAGTGTGCGGGCGCCGGTGAACCGCCACACCACGATCATGCTGGCCGCCGCCTCCACGACCGCGCACAATCCCCATCCGATCAGCGCGACGGAGTGCGCCACGAGGCCCGCCGCCAGGCCGAGCGTGCTTTCCACGCCCAGCCAGACGAGCGTAGCCACCGAGAGTGAGCGAGCCGCGCGAGCGGCGCGCAACCAGTCTGCTGACGCGGCCGGATGCTCACGAATCCGCTGGTCAGGCACCATGAACCCCCGAACTCCCGGTTATCCGGCCGTCGACAGCGTTACGTACCGTACCCACTACTGTCCGTGACTCTAGAGCGTGCTGGCAAAGGATGTTCAAGGTTCGGCGCATAATGGGCGAAGATCGTCAGATGGGGGGAGACGATTGCCGTTCACGCCCAGCCACGTGGCCGCGGTGGTGCCGCTGCTGGCATCCTCCCGGGTGCGCAGGTTCGCCGACCCGTGGGCGCTGACGCTGGGGTCGATGGCCCCCGACCTGCCGCTGTTCCTGCCGTTCCTGCCCGACTACACCGACTGGCACTCCTGGCCGGGCGTGGTCACCCTCGACCTCGCCGCGGTGCTCGTGCTGCTGCCGCTGTTCCACGTCGTGTTCAGGGAACCGCTGGTCGCCCTCCTGCCGGCCGCGCTCGCCGGCCGCGCCGCGCTGCTGGCTCCCGAACGGCTCAGGCTCCTGCCGATGGCCGCGGGCGCGGTGATCGGCGCCGCCTCTCACGTGCTCTGGGACTCCTTCACCCACTCCACCGGGGCCGTGGAATGGGGCGGCTGGGCCGGCGTCCACGTCTTCGGCGAGATCCCGCTCTTCCGCATCCTGCAGTACGTCTCCTCCGCGATCGGGCTGGCCGTCGTCGTGTGGTGGGGCCGGCGCGGGCTGTCCAGGATGCCTGCCGCCCCGGTGCCCGGCCGCCTGCTGATCCCGTGCCGCGCACGGTGGTCGGTCCTGACCGCGTGCGCGGCGGGCACGGTGGCGGGCGCCCTCCTGTGGCCGCTCGTGGACGAACCCAGCCCTGACCTGGGCGTCCCCGGCGTGCTCACCAAGACGGGCGTGGGCACCCTGATCGGACTGTGCCTCGCCCTCACCTGCTACGCGGTGGTCTGGCAGGTCAGGCGGCGCATGACAGTATCGGAAGGTGCTTGAGTACGTCACCGACCCCGACGACCCGCGCCTGACCGACTACACCCGGCTCAGGGACGTGGAGCTGCGCAAGAGCCTGGAGGCCGAGCGCGGGCTGTTCCTCGCCGAAGGCGAGAAGGTCATCAGGCGCGCCATCGGCGCCGGTTACCCGATCCGGTCGGTCCTGACCACGCGCCGCTGGCTGGCGCCGCTGGAGGACGTGCTCGGCGACGCCACCGTCTACGTGGTGAGCGACGAGATCATGTCCGGCATCGCCGGCTTCCAGGTCCATCGCGGGGCGCTGGCCTCGATGGAACGCCTGCCCCTGCCCGGCGTCGAAACCCTGCTCAAGCGGGGCGGCCGGCGCATGCTCGTGCTGGAGGACCTGGTCGACCACTCCAACGTGGGGGCGATCTTCAGGTCGGCGGCGGCGCTCGGCGTGGACGGGATCATCCTGTCGCCCCGGTGCGCGGATCCGCTCTACCGGCGGGCGGTCAAAGTGTCGATGGGGGCGGTGTTCTCGATCCCGTACGCGCGGATGGACGACTGGTTCGATGGGCTCGCGCAGCTGCGCGAGGCGGGCTGCCAGACCCTGGCCCTGACCCCGGACCAGACCGCCGCCCCCATAGACGAGGTCAAGGCCGCGGGCCGGGTGGCGCTGCTGCTGGGCGCCGAGGGCGACGGGCTCTCGTCCCACTGGCTGGAGGAGGCCGACCAGGCGGTGTGCATCCCCATGAGCGCTGAGGCCATGGCCGCCGGGGTCGACTCCCTGAACGTCGTGGCGGCCGCGGCCATCGCATGTCACGGGCTGATGCGCTCGTCCCGCTGACCTCCGCCCGTGCGGCTCGGCTGAGAGGCGTTTAAGCCGCGCACACGGGGCACGGCGGAAACCGTGTCGTGAGGAGACGAGATGCATCCTGTACAGAAGGCCACCTCGCTGGGCATGGGGGTGCTCAGCGGCGCGCTGGCGACCCTGTTGTTCCGTCGGATGTGGAAGCTGGCCGCGGGCGAGGACGACGCGCCCGACGCCGAGGACCTCGAGCGCGACCTGACGGAGATCCTGGTCGCCGCGGCCGTGCAAGGGGCGCTGTTCGGCCTGATCAAGGCCGTCGTGCACCGGGCCAGCGCGAAGACGTTCCGGCGCAGGGCGATCCAGAGCCGGGCGAAGACCTGACGAACGCTCCCGGCCTGGACCGCGACGGGGCGGACTCTCGTACGATGAGGGCGTGCTTCGCTCCGTGTGGAACGAGCCCCCTCCCCCCAGCCCGCCCGCACGGGGCCGGCGGGACTGGGCGCTCGTAGGGGTGCTCGTACCACTCGCCCTGCTCGAAGGAGCCGTGCGGCCGGACATGCCGTGGCGGGCCGTCTCCGTGATCGTCACCGTCGGGCTGGTGCCCACGCTGCTCTGGCGCAGGTTGCTCGGCATGATCGAGCGCGCCGACCTGCTCGGCGGCACCTGCGAGGCCGGCCCGGGCCCCGTACGCGGCTGGACCGTGACCGCCGTCCTGCCCAGGGCCGGGGCGGCGACGTGAGCATTCGGGTGGTCGTCGCCGACGACCAGGAGATCGCGCGCACCGGGCTCAGGATGATCCTGGACGCCCAGCCGGACATCGAGGTCGTCGGCGAGGCCGGCGACGGGCGGCGGGCCGTCGAGCTCGCGCGGCGGTTACGTCCCGACGTGTGCCTGTTCGACATCCGCATGCCCCACCTCGACGGCATCGAGGCCACCCGCTCCGTCGCGGGGCCGGCCGTGGACGCCCCGCTGGCCGTCGTCGTCATCACCACGTTCGACCTCGACGAGTACGTCTACGCCGCGCTCAGGGCCGGCGCCCGCGGGTTCCTGCTCAAGGACGCCGGCCCCGACCTGCTCGGCCAGGCCGTACGCGCCGCCGCCAACGGCGACGCCCTCATCGCCCCGAGCGTCACCGCCCGGCTGCTCGCGGCCTTCGCCGACTCGGGACGCGGCACGCCGCCTGCGCAGCCCATCGAGGCGCTGACGGACCGCGAGGAGCAGATCCTTCTCACCGTGGCGCGCGGCCGGACGAACAGCGAGATCGCCGCCGAACTGCACATCTCGCTCAGCACCGTGAAGAGCCACGTCGCGAGCCTGATGACCAAGCTCGGCGTGCGCAACCGCGTCGAGATCGCCATGTGGGCCTACGAGACCCGCCGCGTCAAACCCTGACGGGGCGGCCTTCCCGCCGCCTCCTGCGCGCCAGGTCCTGACCGGACGGCCTGCCCGCCGCCTGCGGATGATCGTCGTGCTCTCGTGGGTCATGCCCCGATCGTGGCCGCGCGGGCGGTCACGGTTCATCGCCTGAAGGGGCCGAACCCGAGTGCCCGAACGGCTGACGGCAAGGTCGTACTTTCGGCTGTTGAGCCCTCGTGCGGGTCTGTTCACACTGACGTTCGCGGTGGTACGCGACCGGCGCCGCCTACGGCACGAGGAGCATCCCATGAAGGCTTTCGTTCTGCGCTCGTACGGCTCACCCGACGTCCTGGAGCTCCAGGAGCTCGACAAGCCGGAGCCCGGCGACGACGAGGTGCTGGTCCGGGTGCGCGCCACCTCCGTCCAGCCCTACGACTGGCATCTGATGAGAGGCGAGCCGTTCGTCGCCCGCCTGATCGGGGAACTCGGCCTGCGCAGACCGCAGATCACCATTCTGGGCGCCGACGTGGCCGGTGAGGTGGCGGCGGTGGGCAAGAACGTGACGGAGTTCAGCCCGGGCGACGAGGTGTACGCGATGCCCAAGCAGGGCGGCTTCGCCGAGTACGTCTGCGTTCCCGAGCGCGAGCTGGCGCCGAAGCCCGGGAATCTCTCGTACGAGGAGGCCGCGGCGGTGCCCCTGGCGGCCGGCACCGCCCTGCTCGCCGTGCGCGACCACGGGCAGGTGCAGCCGGGGCACAAGGTGCTCGTCAACGGGGCCTCGGGCGGCGTGGGCACGTTCGCCGTGCAGCTCGCCCGCGCGTACGGCGCGGAGGTCACCGGCGTCTGCAGCTCGCGCAACGTGGACCTGGTGCGATCGATCGGCGCGGACAAGGTCATCGACTACACCGAGCAGGACTTCACGCGGAACGGGCAGCGCTACGACGTGCTGGTCGACATCGCGGGAAGCCGCCCGGGATCGGCCTGCCGGCGGGTGCTGACCGGCAAGGGAGCGCTCGTCGCCGTCGGTGGGCAGGCGGGCCGGTGGTTGCAGCCCGCCGGGCACGTCTTCTCGGTGCTGGCCGCGGGGCCGTTCGTGTCCCAGCGGGTGTCGTCGGCGAACGTGGTGAGGTGCGAGGAGACCAAGCGGAACCTGATGACGCTGACCGAGCTCATCGAGGGCGGCAGAATCTCGCCGGTCATCGACCGGAGCTTCCCGTTCGAGCGCATCCCGGAGGCCGTCGCGTACCAGGAGACCGGGCACGCCCCGGGAAAGGTCGTCATCACGGTCGCAGACTAGGACAGCGGGGCGGGGTCGTCATCACGGTCGTGGTCCGGGACCGCGGGGGTCGTCACGGTCGTGGTCCGGGACGTGAGCCGGCGCCGTCCGGCCTTCCGCCGCGCGCTTCTCAGATCCGCTCGTCGTTGAGCCAGTCAGGAGGACCGTCGAGGTCGGTGACGATGGGACGGCTCACGATGGCGCATTCGAGGCCCGTCGCCCAGATGTGGCGTTCGAGCGCGGGAGCCTGCCCCGCGGTCGTGATGAGCGTGAGCTCCCAGCTGATCGCGTCGTGGCGGGAAGCCGGGCGTGGCGTCTCGGCTATGTCGATCGACGTGGCCAGCCCTGCGCGGAGGATGTCGTTGGCCAGCACGGCCGCCCTTTCGTGTCCCTCGATCGTCGCGCGGACCTCGATGAATTCCGCCATGGTCATCCTTTTCGGGGGTTGGAGGCCAACCCTACTGTGCCCAGGCGCGAGGTAGCTGTGCCCCAGGCAACCGTTCGGCCGTCGCTCATCCCGCGTCGCCAGAGTGTCTGTTCAGGCGACGCCGTTGGCGGGACCGGTCAGCCGAGGGCGATCCGGTCGCCCGCGTAGTCGAGGAGCCGTTCGGCCGTGGTGAAGCGGCGCTCCGGCGACCTGCCGTTCAGCAGCACCCCCACGACCCGCTCGCCCGCGCGCTCGCCCGCGAACAGCAGGCAGTATCCCGCCGCCCTCGTGTAGCCCGTCTTCACGCCCAGCACCCCGTCAGCGCGCGTGAGCAGCTTGTTGGTGTTGTGCCAGGTGTGCGCCTGGTGCACCTTCGTCTTGGCCACCTTGTGGACCGTACGGCTGACCACGGTCGTGAACGTGTCGTCCCCCAGCGCCCGCTGGGCCAGCTTCGCCTGGTCGGCGGCCGTCGAGTGGCCGCCGTTGCCCGGGGTGGGCATGCCGTCGGCGTTGGCGTAGCGGGTGTCGTCCAGGCCGAGCGAGCGGGCGGTGCGGTTCATCTTGGCGACGAAGGCGGTCTTGCCCGGGCCGTAGCGCCGCGCCAGGGCGTTGGCCGCGTCGGCGCCCGAGGGCAGCATGAGGGCGTACAGCAGGTCCCTGACCGTGAAGCGCTCGCCCTTGCGCAGGCCCGCCGTCGCGGCGCCGTTGCGTGCGGCGTACGTCACGTCGGTCGCGGAGATCCTGACCGTGTCGCTCAGCCGGGCCTCGCGCAGCACGACGTACGCGGTCATGATCTTGACGAGGCTGGCGACCGGCATCCGGCGCGTCTCGCGCTTGCCGAGGTGGATCGTCCCCGCCGAGTCGATGACATACGCCGCCTGGGCCGGCACGGCGGGCGCGTCCGCCGCCACGGCGGGGGTGGCGACCCCGACCAGCACAGTGACCACGACAGAACCCATGAAACCGGCGATACGCATGGCAATCATGGTGGCAGGAGATCAAGGGTTCGTTTGCCTGACACGACCATAGGTATGGATCAGGCACGGGTAAATCGTTGATAGATCCGATATGGCGGGGGGCGGCGGCCATGGCAGGCAGGTTCATCATCAGCAAGGACGAACGGGGCGGTTTCCGCTTCGCGCTCGTGGCGAACAACGGGCAGACGCTCGCGGTCGGCGAGGGTTTCCCGACCAAGGTGGCCTGCGTGAACGGCATCGAGACCGTACGCAGGAACGCCCCCGAGGCCGTCATCGACGACCAGAGCGCGCAGGAGAAGACCTAGGAGACCAGGGCCTCGTCCTCGGAGGCCCGGCGGCGCCGCCGGCGGCGGATCACGAGCACGGCCACGGCGGCGAAGGCCAGCACGGCCACGGCGGCCGCGGTGAGGGGCGAGGCGGCGGCCAGTTGCAGCCACCCCCACACGATCGCCGTGCCGCCGAACCACCACAGCGGCGCCCAGGTCAGGCAGCCCAGCGCGCTGGCGACGACGTACCAGGGGTAGGAGACGCGCAGCGCTCCGGCCACCCACGGCAGCGTGTGGCGCAGCATGGGCACCCAGAAACACCCGTAGACGGCCAGCGCGCCCCACTTCTCGACGACCTGCTCGATCTTCGCGATGCACTCCCGGCCCAGCTTGACGCCGACGCGGGACTCGTAGAGCTTCTCGCCGAGCTTGCGGCCGACCCAGTAGTAGACCTGGAACGCTCCGAACAGGGCGAGGATCAGGACGGCGCCGACGAGCCAGTAGGGGAGGCCGAGCCAGAAGGGCTCGGCGAAGCCGTCGGAGACGGGGGTGATCGCACGCACCATCCGCAGCCACCCCTCCCAGAGCCTTAGGTCAGCCTTACCTTAATTCAAAGCCCCGCTTACCTGCCATACCGGCTGCAAGTCTCCCGCAACGGGTGCAACCAGCCGACAAGCGGAACTCAACCGCTCTGCCTCACTCTATGGGGGAGGCAGAAGGGGTGTTGACGATGACGACGAGAAGCGCAGCCGCCCTGGCCAGCGGCACGGCGAACACGGTCAAGCTCTTCGTGGCCGCACTCGCGTTCACCAGCGCCTACGTCGGCTTGTCCGCCTACCACAACGCCAACTCGGCGACCGAGCCCGTGACGACCATCACGTTGTCGGCCCGCGAGACGCCCATCTCCGCTCCGATCGGGCAGACGGCCCCCGCCGCCAGGGCGGGGGAGGTCACCATCAGCGGCGTGCCGGACGGCGGTGCCGGCTGCGCCGGCTCGTACGTGGCCCGCAGCGTGGTCGTCAACCCCGACCCCGACCAGGCCGTGTCGTACGGCTGGCGGCTCACCCGCTGGAGTCCCGCGAGCCGGACCTGGCGCACCTACCTGGTGGACCACGACGGCTTCGCCGCCGCCGAGAGCACTGTCGAGTGGCGGCCCCACGTTTCGGGCAACACCGGGTGGTACCGCGTCGAGCTGGCCGTCGAGGGGGTCAAGACCGTCAGGAGCGAGCGTTTCCAGGTCAGCTGTTGACCGCCTGCCGCGCCGCCTCCACCCAGCGCGGCACGCCGACCCGCTCGGCCACCTCGAGAGCCTTGTGGTAGTGGTCGCGCGCGGCGTCGGGCTGCCCCAGGCGGATGGCGAGGTCGCCGAGGGTCAGCGCGACAGGCCACAGCGCCACCACGCCGGTGCCGGCGCCCGCCACCCGGTCGGCGAACGGTTTGAGCTTGTCGTAGCAGTCGACCATCCGCTCCCGGTCGTCCAGCAACATGCCGGCCAGCGCCCGCCAGGTCATCACCAGCTCGTAGAGGAAGTCGGGACGCACCGGCGGGCGCGTGGCGGCCACGGCCCTGGCCTCGTCGAGACGACCCGCCGAGGCCAGGGCGAGGGCGTAGGCGTCGAGCGTCCACTTGGCGCCCCGCAGGTGGGCCGCGGCGAGCTGGTCGACCATCCCGGCGGCCCGGCCGTCGACGAGGTGCAGGCAGAACGTCGTGATCAGCGGCAGGTCCTGGCGGCCCTCCAGCATGCCGGCCCGCTCCGTCATCCTGGCCGCGTCGCGGTAGGAGCGCCCGGCGCCGGCGTAGTCGCCGGCGATCATGAGCCGCTGGCCGGCGTACCAGACGACGACCGCGGCCGGCGCCGACAGGTCGTACTGCTTGGCCAGGCGGTCGGCGGCGGCGGCGTGCTCGTCGGCGGTCGCGAACTCGCCCCTGGCCGCCGCGCACTCCAGCAGCACCAGATGGGCCAGCGCCTGCGTGGCCATCTGGCCGGAGCGCTGGGCGACCTCCAGCAACTCCCTGCCGATGCTCTCGCGCGTGTCGACCGCGGGGATGTCGTAGGACTGGCGCAGCCGCCCGCTGAGCGCGGCCGCGATCAGCGCGGGATCGCCGCTCTGCCTGGCCAGCTCCAGCGCCTCCAGCGACGCCTGCCGGCCTCGCTCGGGGGAGGAGGAGCCCTCCAGCTCCAGGGCGAGCGTGGTCAGCAGGCTGGCCCGCAGCCGCTGCTCGCCCTCAGGCAGCTCCATGAGCGCCCGCTCGGTGACGTCGACGATCTCCCACGCGGTGCGGGTGAAGTCGCGGGCCATGCCCTTGTGCGGCACGGCCAGCGAGGCGGCCACCTTCGCGGTGATCTCGAGATCGCCCAGCGGCAGCGCGGTGTCCATGGCCTGGCGGCGCAGCACCCTGGCCGCCGACATGTCGCCGCACAACGCCAGCGCCCTGATCTGGCGCAGCATGAGCGCCAGCCGCTTCTTGGTGCGCTCCGGCGTCTGCGCGCCGCCCGGCTCGTCGTTGCGCGAACGGTCGAACGCGGCGATGGCCTGCTCCCACAGCGTGGCCGCCTCGCGGTGGGCGAAGCGCCGCTCGGCCTGCTCGGCCGCCAGCCCCGCGTAGTGGACGGCCTTCTCGGCCGCGTCGGCGAGGAAGTAGTGGTGGGCGAGCGCGGCCACGTCGGACGGAGTGCGCTCCTCGATGACCGCCGCCACGGCCGCGTGCAGCCGGGTGCGGCGCAGCCTGGACGCGTCGGAGTAGATCGTGTCACGCACCAGGTCGTGGTCGAACCTGAGCAGCCCGGGCCCCGGCTCGGTCACCAGGCCCGCCAGCAGCGCCGCCTCGACGGCCTCGATGACGGCGTCCTCGTCGCCCGCCACGGCGATGAGCACGTCGAGATCGACGTCGCGGCCGATCACGGCGGCCTGCAGCAGGATCTGCTGCGCGCCGGACGGCAGCCGCGAGATGCGCCGCCGCAGCACGTCGCGCACGCCGGAGGGCACCTGCGAGAGCACCTCGGTCGCGCTCGCCCGGTCGGCCGCGCCCTCGGAGTCGAGCAGGCGCACGGTCTCGCGGACGAAGAACGGGTTGCCGCCGGTGCGCTCGACGATCGACTCGACCGCATCGTCGTCGATCTCGCGCACGCAGGTGGCCTTGACCAGCTCGGCCACGGCCTTCGGGTCGAGCCCCGACAGGCCCACGCGGACCGGGCCGAGCCGGGCCAGGGCGGCCAGCACGTCGGACTGGCGGTCGTCGAGCTCGCTCTCCCTGCACGTCACCACGAGCAGCACCCGGCTGGTGGCCAGCAGACTGGGCAGCGCCCGCAGCAGGGCCAGCGTCTGGTCGTCGGCCCAGTGGAGGTCTTCGAGCGTCAGCAGCACGGGCGACCTGCGCGCGACCCCCGCCAGGTAGCCGCCGACAGCGCGGTGCAGCCGGAAACCGCCGGACACCTCGTCCTCGTCGGGGTCGGGGGCGGCGTCGTCGAGCAGCGGCGCGAGCAGCTGGGCGTATTCGCCCGCGCCCGTCATGCCGATGAGGGTGCGCAGGATCTCGACCCACGCCCAGCCGGGCGGGGTGGCGCTGGAGTCGGGGCAGGCCCCGGACGCGGCGATCCAGCCGTCGCCGGCCAGCCGGGTCGCCACCTGGCGCAGCAGGGTGGTCTTGCCCGCGCCGGCGACCCCGGTCACGATCGCGACCTGGAACCTGCCGGTGCGGGAGGCCGCCGTGGTCAGCCTGGTCAGCTCGGCGTCGCGGCCGACGAACGGCTCGGGCTCCAGCGGCGGCGGGTCGACGGGCGTGGCCGGCCGGGGCGGCCAGGTGTCGGTGACCGGCGTCGGCCGCGCGGGCCGCGCCGGAGCGGCCAGCTCCAGCTCGGGCGACTGGGCCAGGATGTCGGACTCCAGCTTGCGCAGCGCCGGCCCTGGGTCGATGCCCAGCTCGTCGGCCAGGATGTTGCGCGCCCTGCGCAGCGCGGCCAGCGCGTCGCCCTGCCGGCCGCAGCGGTAGAGGCCGAGCGCCAGCAGCCGCCAGCCCTCCTCGCGCAGCGGATGCTCGGTGGTCAGCGCCTCGAGGTCGGGCACGGTCTCTGCGTGCATGCCGAGCCGCAGGCCGGTGTCGGCGTGCCGCTCGCGCGCTACGAGGCGCAGCTCGGTCAGCCGGTTGACCTCGGCCTCCGCCCACGGCTGGTCGGCGAAGTCGGAGTAGGGGGTGCCGCGCCACAGGCCCAGCGCCTTTTCCAGGCGGCCGCGGGCGGCCTGCGGATCGCCCTCGTCGAGGTGCTCGCCGGCCGCGCGTACGAGCTGCTCGAACCTGAGCGCGTCGACCTGGTCGGAGGCCACGCGTAGCGCGTAACCTGACGCGACCGTCACCAGCAGCCGGTTGGGGCCGCCGCGAGGGCGGCCGGGCTCCAGCACCCTGCGCAGGCGCGAGATGTAGACCTGCAGGCCCGACTGCGCACCCTTGGCCGCATCGTCGTCCCACAAGTCGTAAAGAAGCGTGTCAACGGGCACGACCTGGCCTCTGGCCACGAGGAGCCGGGCGAGGACGGCCCGCTGCCGCAACCCGCCGAGGTCGAGTTCGTCGTCGTGTTCGTACGCCTCGACTGGCCCCAGAACTCGGAACGCCACCATGTCAGCCGCCACGCTATGCGGGCCTGCGAATCACGCACAAGGTCTTTGTTGGGTTTGGGATTGTCACTGATCTACCTCGGCATGGAAACCGCGTCCCCCCGGTGCGGTGAGTCGTTGCAGGGTGCCAGGACATGGTGTTCACCTCTTGGTCGTGGTGCAGTGACCTGGAGCGCCTGCCGTCGGCCGCCGGGAGCGGCGGACGGCTCGTTCCAGGTCGGGGAACTCGCGGAACTCGGGGTAGTCGGGGAACATCGTCGGCCCAGGGGGCCGGAGCGGTGGTCAAGAGGGGGCCTTCGAGATCGTGGACGGGGGCTCCGCCTCGGCGTCTCGGCCGTTGCGCCTGCGCAGGAGCGCCCATGCGCCCAGTGCCAGGCCGCCGAACGGGATCTCGATAGTGTAAGTCCAGAAGCCGAAAAGCAGTGCGGTCGCGATCGCGGGAGTGCCCGGCACCCCGAACGCGATCAGCAGGGCGGCCACGCCGCTCTCCATGATCCCCGCGCCGCTGGGCGTGATCAGGGCGCTGGTCAGGACCCTCGACAGCGCGAAAACGGCGATCGACTCGGCCAGGCCGGGCCAGGCGCCGGTGGCCTGCATGCAGGCGGCCATGATCGCCCACTGGAATCCGAGGAAGAAGATCATGCCGAGCGACAGGCCGGGCCACCGGGTTCTGACGACCCCGGCGGTGTCGGCTCGCAGCCGGTGGAAGGCCGCGGCGGCGTGGAACTTCACCCGCAACAGTTTGGTGAGGCCGTCGAGCGCCCGGCCGAGCAGCGTGGCGGCGCGCTCCCAGTAGAGTGCCGCGGCCACGACCGCGCAGAGCACGAGGATGGAGATCGCGCCCGTCCAGCCCGCCTTGGCGACGGTCGCGTTGGGCGCCTCATCCGCAATCAGCAGCGCGATGATCCCGACGGCCGGCAGGACGAACCTGAACAACGTGTTCCAGATGCCGCTGACCAGCGTCATGACCACGAAAGAGCGGTTGGAGAAACCCCATCCCTTCGTCATGGCGAACGACACCGCCACGCCGACCGCCCCACCGAAGGGCAGGAGGTTGCTCACCGCGCTGCCCGCGGCGTTGAGCGTGAGGCCCTGCAGGTTGTTCAGCCCCGGCAGGGAGTTGGTCAGCACGAACGTGTAGGCCAGCAGGCTCAGCAGCCACAGCACGGCCATGATCGCGATCTCACCCGCGCCGAGCGCGCCGAACACGGCGCCGATCTCGGCCCAGGAGACGGGCTTGCCGGTGAGCGCGCGCACGATCTGAGGCAGGTAGACCACGAGCAGCACGGCCAGCCCGAGCGACAGGGCGGACAGGGCGATCTGGAGCCACTTGTTCTTCATCGGGGTCCAGTCTGACGGGTGACGCGGTGGCGCTCGTCGTTCGGGGGAACTAGTTCGGCCACCGGTCGAACGGATGAGTGAGACGGGCGCCAGGAGGGAGGTCACGGCGAACGTACCACTCCGTGCCGAAGACGAGGCGGTAGAGAGGGCGGGGGACCTTCAGCATGACGGCGAGGGTGCGGTCGCTGTCGCCGCCGCTGGCCTGCGAGGCGTGCGCGGCCATGGACGCCCGCTTCTGCTTCGCATATTTCCGGACACTGACGCGGTGGGTGATCGTCTCGCTCGCCGAGTACGCGCTCTCGAACGTCCGCACGTCGAACTCCGGCGGGAACCGGTAGAACCGGCTCGCCAGCCGCAGCAGCCTGACGAGCGGATCGCGGTTGACCGTCGCCTCCAGGACGATCGGCGTGCCCGCGATCTCCGACGCCCGCTTGCCCACCCGGTGCACCTGCACGTGGTCGGGGTGGCCGTAGCCGCCCGCCGGGTCGTAGATCGCCAGCAGCTCGGCCTCCTCCTCCTGCAGGATCGCGGTCAGCGCCTTGGCCGCCTCCTCGGTGTCGGCGTCGATGAAGGCGTTGTCGGGCCGCTCGTCGGCGCTGCCGCCCTGAGGGCTCAGCCCCGAGTCACCGTAGCCCAGGCATTCCACGCGGGCGCAGCCGAGCAGCGCGGCCGACGTGTAGAGCTCCTTGAGCCTGGTCTCGCCGAGCGCCTCTCCCGGCTCCATCTCGGCCAGGCCGCGCTCGCCGGCCGTGGCCACCACGAGCACCACGCGGTGCCCCTCGGCCGCGAGCATCGCCATGGTGCCCGCCGTCAGCAGGGCCTCGTCATCGGGGTGGGCATGAAAGAACACAGCGGTACGTGGAGGCACACGCCCAGATTAGTCTGGGAGGGGTGCGGATCTTTCACGTGAGCGACTGTTACCTGCCGCGACTCGGGGGGATCGAGGTCCAGGTCGCCGATCTCGTGCGCATGCAGCGCGAGGCCGGCCACGACGTCTCCGTGGCCACGGCGACCAGGGGCGAGCCGCTGCCGGGTGTGCACAGGATCGTCGCCAGGATGCCGTTCGATCTTCCCGTGCACCCGTTCGGAGTGGGGCATCTCACGCGCCGGCTCGCCTCGGTCCGGCCTGACGTGGTCCACGTGCACGCGGGTGCGGTCTCGCCGTTCGCCTGGATGGGCGCGCGGGCCGCCGTGCGTGCCGGAGTGCCGTGCGTGGTGACCGTGCACAGCATGTGGGATCCGGTCACGCGGGGGCTCTACCGGCTGCTGCGGCTCGTGTTCGGCTGGCAGCGGTGGCGGCTGGTGGCGACCACGGTCAGCAACGCCGCCGCGGTCCCCATCCGCGACGTGGCGGGGCCCGGGCTCCGGGTGCGCGTCGTCCACAACGGGCTCGACCTGTCGGGCTGGGCGCCGCCGCCCGGCCCGCCCGTCCGGCGCGGCGGGGCGCACCCCGAAGTTCACCCCGAAGTTCACATCGTCGCGGTCGGCCGGCTGGCTCCGCGCAAGCATCCCGTACGCCTGCTGAAGCTGCTGCAGGCGGCCCGCGCGCGTGTCCCTGCCGAGATCCCCATGCGGGCCACGATCGTCGGCGAAGGGCCCGCACGAGGCCGGATGGGACGGTTCCTCGCCCAACACGGCATGACCGGCTGGGTCTCGCTGCCGGGGCGGCACACCCGGGAGCAGATCGCCAAGGTCCTGGAGTCGGCCGACGTCTTCGTGGCTCCGGCGCCGCGCGAGTCGTTCGGCATCGCGGCGCTCGAAGCGCGGGCGGCGGGGCTGCCCGTGGTGGCCAGGGCACAGAGCGGGGTCGCCGACTTCGTCAAGGACGGCACGGAGGGGCTGCTCGGGCGCACGCCGGGCGACCTGGCACGGGCGGTGGCGCGGTTGTGCTCCGACCCCGGGTTGCGTGAGTCCATCGCGGCGCACAACCGCGCCACGCCGCCCGCCGCGGGCTCGTGGCCGGCCGTGATCGAGGGCTTCGACCAGGCGTACGCGCAGGCGAGATCCGTGAGCCGCCCCCGTGAGCGGCGCGGTCGGTCACGCCGCGACACCAAGGGCGAGGTGCGTGAGCCGCCCCTGTGAGCGGCGGGGTCAGTCGCGCCGCAACACCACGTAGCCGTCGCGCTCGAACACCTTCACATAACCCTGGGCCTCCAGCTCGCCGACCGCGGCGAGTTGCTGCTCGGGCGAGCCGAAGGGGAACTCCCAGCGCGAGGTGTCGGCCACCACCCACGGCGCGCCGTGCGACGTGGCGCCCCACAACAGGACGGTGGTCCTGGAGGTCAGCGCGGGACCGACGGAGTTGGCCGCCTCGACGACGACCCCCGAGGGCACCTTGGCGACGGCCTCGGCCGCGGCAGCCGCCTTGGGCTCGGTGTAGAAGCCCGGATGGTAGAGCTGGTCGAGGGCGAACCGCGGCACCAGGGTGAGCGCGACCACACAGGCGCCCGCCGCCCAGGCCAGCTTGAGCGAGCGGTCGCCGGGGCGTCTGACCAGCCGTGACAACCTCGACAGCCCGTCGACGCCCGCGCAGAGCAGGATAACCACGGTGAACGCGCTGTAGTGGAAGTCCGCCTGCCACCACTGGGGCCGGTCGGCCAGCATGCGGACGAGCACGTGCGGCAGCGCGACCAGCGACAACGGGGAGAGCAGGCACAGCAGCAACGTCGGCCACACCATCAGGACCAGGGTGTCGACCTTGGCCTCCTCGCTGAAGGCGAGCAGCACCGCGGCGAGGGGGTCACGCAGGATGCCCAGGACGGCGCCGGGAAGGTCGTCCCCGAGATGCCCGTAGGCCCAGTAGTCCTTGGCGTCGCCGCCGAAGACCGAGATCGTCAGCCCGCGTACGAGCAGCACGGCGCCGAGGCCGAGCAGCGCGCTGAGCACGCCGCGCCACCGGTCGCCGAGAGCGACCAGGCAGGCCCCCGCGCCGATCACCATGAGCCCCATGTCCTCCTTGACGAGGAGGAGGGCGGCCATCGCCAGGAACGCGGGCAGCATGCGCCCCGCGTGGTAACGCTCGATCATGATCGCGGTGAGCACGGGGACGAACATGGCCTCGTGCACGTCGAACGCGACCGCCTGCGCCACCGGCCACGACAGCGCGTACGCCAGGCCGGCCAGGTAGGCGGGCCAGTTGCCGAGGACGCGCCGGGTGAACAGCCAGATGAACGGGATGGCGGCGGCGAACAGCACCGCCTGCGCGACGATCAGCGTCTCAGGGCCGTCGTGGATCCAGTAGAACGGCGCCAGCACCGCGTAGATGGGCGAGAAGTGGTCGGCGAGCTGGACGTAGTCCATGCCCCGGTCGCCGAACATGCCGCGCACCGGGATGTACGGAGGCCGCAGGCCCGCGTAGTTGCGCACCGCCTGGTCCACGATCACCAGGTCGAACGTGGTGGCCCGGAAGGTGGCGAGCTTGACCAGGCCGAGAACGGCGTAGGCCACCGCGGCGGCGAGCGCGGCGGCGCCCACCCGCACGCGGTGGCCCGGCAGTCGGCTCTTCCATGACGGGGCGTCGGCACCGCCGGCCCCCACCGGCGTGGCAAGCGTCTGTCCCGTCACGGGAAGCAAGACTAGAACGGATCCGCCCGAACCGGGCACGGCCGTCGCCCCGTCCCGTCCCCCACGGGCGGAGCGGCGACCGCGCGCCCGGCTAGGAACAGGCGGCCGTGATCTTGCTGGTGAAGCCGTTCACCTTGCCGCTGAACTCGGAGACCGAGCTCAGGTCGCCGCCCTTCATGGACTCGAATCCGGAGGCGAGGTCGTTCAGCGCGCCGGCGACCTCTCCGTCGTACTTGCCCGCGAGCTCCTTGGTCTTGTCGGCCGCGGTCTGCGAGGCGGTGCCGATGGCGTCGGTGTCGCTGGCGTTCTTCGTGACCGCGCTGCTCCACTCGCTGGCGATCTTGCTGGCCTCGCTGGCCGCGGTGTTGCAGTCTACGGCGTTGCCCAGGGCACCACAGGCGGTGGTGAGGACGGCAAGAGTAAGCGTCGTGGCCGCGACGGCCAGACGACGACGAGGGGGAGTCATTTTCCGTGTGCCCTTCGTAGGTTTGCGAACGAAGGAACATTATGGGGCACGACTTGACCGTCACTTGCACCCCACTAACACCAATAGCGTCAAACCGGCGTAAAGCCGTGCAGCAGGACCTGCACGATCTGCTCCGGCTCGGGTAGGGGAAGATCCAGGAGCCCCCGGTAGGCGACGAAGCCGGCAAACATCTCCGTAAGCATCCAAAGGTCAGCATTCGGCGGCAGTTCGCCGCGTTCGATCGCGCGCTCGTACACGACCCACGAGCGCTCCATCCGGGCGCGCATCCCGGTACGGATGATCTCGGCGACCGCCGGGTCCCGGCCGGCCTCGCCGAAGGCCTGCCTGGCCATGCGCGACACGTCGGGGTGTTGCCAGAGGGCGAGGGTGTCGGAGATCACCACGCGCAGGTCGCCTTCGAGCGAGCCGGTGTCCGGGATGGCGACGTGCGTGTTCATGATGCCGGCGAGGGTTTCGAGCAGCATGTCGCGCTTGGTGGCGTAGCGGCGGAACACGCTGGCCCGGCCCACGCCCGCCGCCGTCGCGACGTCGTCCATGGTGAAGTCGAGGCCGCGGGCGAGCACCAGCCCGGTCGCGGCCTGCCTGATGCGGTGATCGACCGTGGGATCGGGCTTGCGTCCACGCGCAGACATATTGATACTCCTAGTATCTGATATCGACGGTCTCACAATCAGGGGTTGCTATGAGGGTAATCGTGGTCGGAGCGGGCGTCGCGGGGCTCGCCGCGGCGCGCGGCCTGCTCAACGCCGGTCACGAGGTGGAGATCTACGAGGAGGCTCCGGGGCTGCGTACGGCCGGCGGCTCGGTCACGCTCTGGCCGGCCGCCACGGCCATCCTCCGCGAGCTCAAAGCCGACTGCTCCGGGACCGGGCGGCGCCTGGAGACCATGGAGTCCTGGGCCGTCGACGGGCGCAGGCTGGTCACCGTCGATTTGACCGAGGCCGAACGCCGCTACGGCCACCCGAGCGTGCACGTGGCCCGCCGCGACCTGGTCGAGCTGCTCGCCGACGGCGTGCCGGTGACCTACGGGGTGGCCGCCGAGCACGTGGTGCCCGAGCGGGCCGAGGTGCGCCTGTCCGACGGCCGTACGGTCCGCGGCGACGTGCTCGTGGGGGCCGACGGGCGGCGCTCGGCGGTGCGCGAGGCCCTGTGGGGCGGTGACCGCGCGAAGCTGAGCGGCTGGGTGACCTGGCAGGGGTTCACCACCAGGCCCACCACGCTCACCGAGCAGCGCAGGGCCGTGATGATCGCCGGAGCGCGGGGGTTGTGCGGGCTGATCCCGGCGGGCGACGGCCGGCTGTTGTGGTGGTTCGACGTCAAGGCCACGCCCGGCGGGCCCTTCTGGGACGGTGACCCCGACGTGGCCGAGCGGCTGCGCGAGCGGTTCCGCGGAGGGGCGGACCCGGTGCCGGACATCCTGGAGACGATCACCGAGATCGACTTCTTCCCGCATCACAAGCAGCCGTTCTCCGCGGCCTGGGGCAAGGGGCCGACCACGCTGGCCGGCGACTCCGCCCACACCATGCCGCCCATCATGGCCCAGGGCGCCAACCAGGCGCTGGAGGACGCCTGGCTGCTGGCCCGGCAGCTGAATGGCGCGATCGGCGGCCCGCGGGCCGGATCCGGCCGTGACGAACCGGGCGGCGCGTTGCGCGCGTACGAGCGGGCGAGGTCGAAGGTCGTACGCCTGCCCGCCAGGCTGGCCGCCACGGAGATCACCGACAGGCACCGCCCCCTCGCGGGGTTGTTTCCCGACCGGCTCGCGACCTGGCTGTATGTCAAGTGGTTGCGGAGAGTCAGCACCTACCTCTTGACAGCCGCCTGAGCGCGACCTGACGATGTCGCATATAGAGCAACTCGGTGCGTAATGCGCAACAAGAGGTGACGGTTGACGACGACGTCAAGCTTGATCGCGACCCTTCAGGGGAGCTCCTACACGGACCCTGAGGTGTTCGCGCACGAGCAGGCAAGGATCTTCGAGACCCTCTGGTTCTGCGCCGTCAGAGCAGGGGATCTGCCCAAGCCGGGCGCGTTCAGGACGGTCCAGGTCGGCCGGGAGAACGTGATCGTGGTTCGCGGCAGGGACGACCGGCTGCGCGCCTTCCTCAACGTCTGCAGGCACCGCGGCGCCCGGCTGTGCGTGGAGGAGCAGGGCGAGGTGCGCAGGACGATCAGGTGTGCCTACCACGCCTGGTCCTACGACCTCGACGGCCGGCTCGCCGCCGCGCCCAACCTGGTGAAGATGCCCGACATCGACCGCGTGGCGTACGGGCTGGTGCCCGTGCACCTGCGGGAATGGCTGGGGTACGCGTGGGTGTGCCTGGCCGCCGAGCCGCCCTCGTTCGAGGAGACGGTGCGGAACGCGGCCACCGAACGGCTCGGCGACCCGGCCGCCATCGACCGCTACCACGTCGAAGATCTCGCGCTCGGCCGCAGGATCCGCTACGACGTCAAGGCCAACTGGAAGCTCATCGTCGAGAACTTCATGGAGTGCTACCACTGCGCCACCATCCATCCCGAGCTGACGGCCGTGCTGCCGGAGTTCGCGGGCGGGTACGCGGCTCAGTACTACGTGGGCCACGGCGCGGAGTTCGCCGCCAGGGCCGAGGGCTTCACCGTGGACGGCGGCCCCGGCTTCGACCGGCTGCCCGAGCTGTCGCAGGAACAGGACCGGCGCTACTACGCGATCACCGTCAGGCCGCAGGTGTTCGTCAACCTGGTGCCCGACCACGTGATCATGCACCGGATGTACCCGATGGCCGCCGACAGGACCGTCGTCGAGTGCGACTGGCTCTACCACCCCGACGTGATCGCCTCGGGGGCGGACCTGTCGACCTCCGTCGAGTTGTTCCACCGGGTCAACGAGCAGGACTTCGACGCCTGCGAGCGGACCCAGCCCGGCATGTCGTCAAGGGCGTACGTGGAGGGCGGGGTGCTCGTGCCCAGCGAGCACCACATCGCCCTGTTCCATCAGTGGGTGAACCAGCGCTTGCGGGGATAGCGCACGGTGAGCCCTCCGTACTTCGCCCGGCCGCTGACCACCACGTAAAGGGCGCCGGGGCGTGGCCGGCTCGGGACGCCGCCCGTCGAGGTGTTGCCCCAGGCGCTCTGGAAGGCGTCCACGTTCGCCACCGCGCCCTCGGGCAGGATGATCTTGGCGTAGCCGTACGTGAGGTCGAACTCGACGTCGACGACCGGGTGCGTGATGACGGCCTGGGAGAGGTCGAGGTCGACGCTGCCGTATTTCGAGGACACGCGCAGCCGCCGGGGGACGGCCCAGTCGCCTGAGCGCTTGAGATTGCCGCTCTTCGACTCCAGCTCGACCACGTCGCCGACACGGGGCTGCTCGGCTGGGAGATCGTCGATCAGGCTGAGCAAATCGCCGTAGGTCTTCGCGCTCAAGGCGATTTCGAGCCGGTCTTCGAGCTCCATCTGGGTGAGACGACCCTCGGTGAACGCACGCTGAAGCTGCTGGGTGGTGCGTTCCCGATCTTCGTCGGAGACCCGCATCTGCATTTCCGACATGTCTTGAGCATAGGTTCGCCGCGCTCAGAACGGGAGACGTCGGCCGGAAGGGGTGCGCAAATCGAGGGGCGGCGACGGGCGCACAGGCCTGGGGCGGTGGCTGACCTGTATTCTCTTCACATCTATTGGGTACCCAGCGGATCGCCGTGAAGTCGCGATCCTTGGGTAGCGTGAGGGCTGATGTTGGCAGAACCGTTCATGCATCCGGCTCTCCTCTACCGAGGTGAGCTGGAATACGTCGCTGCCACGACCACCTTCATCCGCGAGGGCCTGGCGGCCGGCGAGCCCGTCGCCGTCGCCGTCCCCGCCCGCAATCTGGCCCTCATCGAGGCCGCGCTGGGGCCGCAGGCCAAGGCGGTCCGCCTGCTCGACATGGGCGAGGCCGGGCGCAACCCCGGCCACATCATCCCGGCCGTGCTGCGCGACTTCGCCGACCGGCATGCCGACGACCACGTGCGCATCATCGGCGAGCCCGTCTGGCCCGGCCGCACCACGACGGAATATCCCGCGTGCGCCCAGCACGAGGCGCTGATCAACCTGTCGTTCGCGGGCCGGCGCGTCACGATCCTGTGCCCCTACGACGTCGCGGCCCTGGCCCCGGCAGTGATCGAGGAGGCGGCTCGCACGCATCCCGTGCTGCGGGACGCCTCCGGCGAACGGCGCAGCCCCGCCTACGCGCCCGAGCTGGTGATCGACGCGCACAACCGGCCGCTGGACGAGCCCCCGGAGTGCGCCTCGCTGCGGTTCGACAGCGGCAACCTGTCGGCGGCGCGGGCGCTGGCCGCGCGCGAGGCCGCCGCGCTGGGCTTCGACGGCGACCGGCTCGACGACGTGCGGCTGGCCGTGGCCGAGCTGGGCGCCAACAGCCTCGACCACGGCGGCGGCTCCGGCACGATCAAGGTGTGGGCCGCGGAGGGGCGGCTGGTGTGCGAGGTCAGCGACGCCGGCCACATCACCGACCCGCTGGCCGGGCGCAGCCCGGTCGATCCCCGCCAGGCGGGCTCGCGCGGGCTGCTCATCGTCAACCTGCTCAGCGACCTCGTACGCGTGCACTCGACGCCGGAGGGCACCACGATCCGGGCCTATTTCGTCGCCCCCCGGCACCGCTGAGCGGCGGCGTCAGAGCTCGACCTCCGGCATGCGGGGACAGCGCGTGCCGCGCACCGCGGCGGCGGGCTTCGATGGCCGTCACCGGTCTGGCCCTGACCCCGGCCGCCGCCCAGGCGAGCACGCACTCCACGACGAGCTGGGGGAAGTTCTTCTCCGGCGACGGCGGGGCGTACACGTTCAACAAGGCGTGGGACGGCAAGGTCGCAGGCGCCTGGAACGGCCGGGGTATCAAGAAGGTGTACACCTTCACCTGCTGGGCCGGCAAGTTCGACAACTGCGGCAAGAAGTACCGCATCTACTGATGCGCGGTTTAGTCCATCGCTACTTTCGAGGAAACCCCCGCTTCCGGGCGGGGAGGGCGGCACTCCTGCGGAGGGGTACGGCCGGCTCCACCCACCCTGAGGGGGCAAGCCCTACCCAGGGTCGCGTTCGGGCAGGTCACCGGGGTCGGCCAGGATCTGGTGCGACCAAGGTATTAGGGGACCCTTCAGGGCCGGTTCGGGCCCATCTCCGATAGTCGCCAAGCCCGTGTTCCACGAGCTTGGAGGCATGAAGGGATTGCTTGCCACAGGATTCGCCGCCATCGGCACCGGAAGCGGCGCCATGCTCACCCTGCACGCGGGGTCCGACCTGGACCCGCTGCACAGCGTGATCAGCGAGTACGCGTGGCAGTCCGCGGGATGGCTGTTGCCGGCCTCGCTGACGTTGTTCGCGGCAGGCTCCGCGCTGATCGCCGAGGCTCTGCGCCGGTCAGGGGCGAACCGCTGGGTCGTCGCGCTGCTGCTGGTGTGGGGAGCGAGCATGTTCCTGGTCGGCGCCTTCCCCACGGACCGGCCGGGGGTGCCGCTCTCTCTGTCGGGAGGCATCCACCGTCATGCCGCCTTCGCCGCCTTCCTGGTGATGCCCGCGGCAGGATTGTTGCTCGCCCGGGCGAACGTGCGATTCGCCAGGGCGGTCCGGGCCCTCAGCGGGGTGGCGCTGGGCGCGCTGCTGCTGGTCGTGATCCCGTACGTGGTCCGCATGTTCGGCATCCCGCTGGCCAACGAGGACATCCCGGCCGGCCTGACCCAGCGGGTCGTGGTCATCACGGAGCTGGGTGTGCTGGCGCTGGCCGGCCTGTCGATGCTCAAGCCCTCGGCCCGGCGCCCCGGCGTCTCGCCGATCATGGCGTAGCCCCAGGAGTGAAAGCCGCCTCCCGGGAAAGGGGAGGGTTCCGAACTCACCCTGAGGAGTGGCCGGCATGACGATTCTGATCGCGTACGACGGTTCCGACGATGCCAAGGCCGCGATCGTGTTCGCGGCCGAGATGTTCCGCGGCGCGGACGCGGTCGTGCTGACGGTGTGGGAGCGGCTGGCGATGACCTCGGCCAGGGCCTCCGCCGGGCTGATGATGGCCATGGACCAGTCCGGCATCGAGGACGAGGCGGTCGCCAAGGCGATGCGCGAGCTGGCAGGGCGCGGCGCGGAAATGGCGAAGGAGGGCGGGCTGAACGCCGTCCCCCGGTGCGATGTGGACTCCGTGGCCGTCTGGTCGACGATCGTGGACGTCGCCGACGAGATCGACGCCAAGCTCATCGTGACCGGCACGCGGGGGCTCGGCGGGGTGCGCTCGCTGCTGCTCGGCAGCACGTCGGACCGGGTGCTGCACCACGCGGGCCGGCCGGTGCTGGTGGTGCCCGCCCCGGTGGCCGGCGCTGAGCAGAACGACTGACCGTGCGACGGGCTCGTGCGTTCACGCGCGGCACGCGTACGATGGAGCCACCGCAACGTCGATGGCTCGGGCGTGCCGCTGAAAGCGCCCCACACATGCACACCACCGAGAGGACCACCCTCCCGCGCGCATGAGCGGGATCCGGGTGCGCACCAGGAAAGATCTCCGCTCCCAGCGGCGGCGGCGACCACCCCGCTGCCTCGGTCACCTCACCGTCGCGCCGCTCTGGCCGATGCACAACGCCAACCTCGGCACCCTCCTGCGCACATGTGACGCGGTCGGCGCGTGCCTGGCCGTGCCCCGCCTGCCGTGGGTGCCCGAGGCGCTGGCCAAGGGCAACACCCTGCGCAAGGGGGCCTGCGTGCACTGGGTGCGCCCGCTGGACTGGCTGGCTCGCAGGGAGGAGCGGGTGCTCGGCGTCGAGCTGGCCGAGGAGGCCATCCGGCTGGCCGACCTGCCGATGGCCAGGGAGCCGACCGTGGTCGTGCTGGGCCACGAGTCAACCGGCATCCCCGGCGAGGCGCTCGACCTGCTCGACGCCGTGGTCGAGATCCCCATGATCGGCACGGGGGCGAGCCTCAACGTGGCGGTGGCCGGGTCGCTCGTGCTGTACAAACTGGCCGGATTCTCCTGAGCCCGCCGTGTAGCATGAAGGCATGACGACGTGCCTGGTGATGATGAGCCCCTAGGGGCTTTCATCGGCGACGTCTTGTTGAGGCCCTGCGAGCGGGGCCTCTCGTCGTGTCCGGGGCCCCTTGGAGGCATCCGATGTACATCACGACGACCATCCCCTACGTCAACGCTCGCCCGCATCTCGGGCACGCCCTGGAGCTCGTCCAGGCCGACGTGCTGGCCCGGCACCACCGGCGGCGCGGCGAGCCCGTGCGGTTCCAGACGGGCACCGACGACAACTCCTTGAAGAACGTGCTGGCGGCCGAGGCGGAGGGCGTGCCGGTGCGGGAGCTGGTGGGCAGGAACGCCGCCGCGTTCGAGGCGCTGCGAGGGCCGCTGGACCTGTCCTTCGACGCGTTCATCCGGACGAGCAGCCATCCGGGGCATCGCGCCGGCGTCGAGCGGATCTGGGAGGCCACCCGGCACGACCTCTACCAGCGGCACTACGAGGGGCTCTACTGCGTGGGCTGCGAGCAGTTCTACCCGGAAGGGCCTTGCCCGGAGGGCCACGAGGCGCCGCTGCAGCTCGTCTCCGAGCAGAACTGGTTCTTCCGGCTCTCCCGCTATCAGGACGCCCTGCTCGACCTCATCCGCGGCGGGCGGCTCAGGATCGAGCCGGCGGCCCGGCGCAACGAGGTGCTGGCGTTCATCGCGTCGGGACTGGACGACATCAGCGTCTCGCGGTCCGCCGCCCGCGCCAGGGGATGGGGCATCCCGGTTCCCGGCGATCCCGGCCAGGTCGTCTACGTGTGGTGGGACGCGCTGGCCAACTACGTCACCGCGCTCGAAGGCGGCGACTACGACCGCTGGTGGGTGGCCGAGCCGAGCAAGGTGCATCTCATGGGCAAGGGCGTGATCCGCTTCCACGCCGTCTACTGGCCCGCGATGCTCCTGTCCGCGGGAAAGCCGCTGCCCACGGGGATCTTCGTGCACGACTACCTCACGGCGGGCGGCCGCAAGATCAGCAAGTCGTCCGGTGGCGCAGCCGATCCGGTGGCGCTGGTGGACGAGTACGGGGTCGACGCCGTGCGGTGGTGGCTGCTGCGCGAGGTGCCGCGCGTGGGCGACGCCGACTTCACCGAGGAACGGCTGGTCGCCCGCGCCGACGAGGACCTCGCCAACGGGCTGGGCAACCTGGTCAACCGGGTCGTCACCATGGTGCACCGCTTCCTGGACGGCCGGGTCCCCGCGGCCGATCCCGAGGAGGGAGCGTTCGAGGTGTCAACGTTCGAGGTGTCAGGGGCGGTGCACGAGGCGCTGGAGGCGTTCGACTTCCGGCGGGCCGCGACGGCCGTGCAGACGCTCGTCGAGGAGGCCAACAGGTACGTCGAGCGGACACGGCCGTGGGCGCGGTCGCGGGCCGGTCAGGAGGTGGCCCTGGCCACGCTGGTGCACGCATGCCGGATGCTGGCCGTACAGCTGGAGCCGTTCCTGCCCACGGCGGCGGCGCGTGTGGCCGCAGCAATGGGCGGTGCTGCGGGCAGTGCCGTGGACAGGGGGGCGGGAGGCGAGCGGCTGCCCCGGCCGGAGCCGTTGTTCCGGCGGCTGGCCGTATCGATCCGCTGAGCCCTGTGACGGCCTGCGAGCCGGTGTTGACGGTGGCCGGTCGCCATCCTAGGTTGGCGCGCACCAGATCCGCCGGTATGGAGGCGCCGCATGCCCACCGTCGATACCCTGTGTGGCCCCGTGGACGTTGACGATCTCGGGCAGACCCTCATGCACGAGCACATCTTCGTCGTGGCCGCGGAACATCTGGACAACTACGGCAGGGGTGCGTGGTGGGACGAGGAGTTCCGGGTGGCGGACGCGGTCCGGCAGCTCAACGCGGTGGCGGCGAAGGGCGTGCGGACGCTCGTCGACCCGACGGTGTGGGGGCTGGGCCGCTACATCCCGCGCATCCAGCGGGTCGCCGAGCAGGTGCCAGGCCTGAACATCATCGTCGCCACCGGCCTCTACGCCTTCGAGGAGCTGCCGCACCAGTACGAGCACCGGGGCCCGGGCCTGTTCCTCGACCAGCCCGACCCGATGATCGACGACTTCGTCCGCGACCTCACCGACGGCATCGCCGACACCGGGGTCAGGGCGGCGTTCCTGAAGTGCGTGGTCGAGGCCAAGGGCCTGACGCCCGGCGTCGAGCGCATCTGCCGGGCCGTCGCGCGGGCGCACGCCCGCACCGGCGCGCCGATCACCGTCCACACCAACGCGTTCACCCAGAGCGGGCTCCTCGCGCTCGACCTGTTCGCCGAGGAGGGAGCCGACCTGGCGAAGGTGATCGTCGGGCACGCGGGCGACAGCAACGACCTCGACTACCTCATGCGCATGGCCGACACCGGCGCGACGCTCGGAATGGACCGATTCGGGCTGGATGTGTACAACCCGACCGCGCAGCGCGTGGCCACGATCGCGGAGCTCTGTCAGCGCGGATACGCTGATCGTATGGTCCTCAGCCATGACACCGCCTGTTTCATGGACTACTTCGGCGGTGCTTGGGATGATGCCCGCGGCACGCTCGCGCCCAACTGGCGCTACGATCACATTCACGACGACGTGTTGGCCGCACTGCTCGACTCGGGTGTGACCGATGGCCAGATTGAGCAGATGCTGGTGTTCAACCCGAAGCGCTACTTCTCGTAGAGTGGTTGGATCGGGCAAGCAACGCAGGTAGGTGGAGCTGGGTGACTTCGGAGCAGGCCTTGTCGATAAGCCTCGGACTCCAGGGACCCTGCGTCATCGCGCGGTTGACGGGGGATTTCGACTTCGGCTCCGCCGCGGAGGTTCGCGACCGCGTCACCAAGGCTCTCGACCTGACCCAGCCTCCGCTGCTCGTCATCGACATGCAGGCGGTCAGCGTCTGCGACTCCTCCGGTCTGTCCGTGCTGGTCTACCTGCACAAGGCCGTCACCGCCTCAGGGGGCCGGCTGCTGTTGTCGGGGCTGAACGGTCGTTGCAAGCACCTGTTCGCGATCACCGCGCTCGACAAGTTCTTCGACATCCGCAGCACGGCCGAGCTGGCCATCGCCGAGCTCAACGAAGCCGGCGACCAGCCGCCGTTCACCGACTGACGTCCGCAAGGTTCCCCGCCGAGGGCCCGTCTGCCGTGCTGTCGCCGCTCAGCGGCGCGGCGTTCTAGGCATCCCTGTATAAGCCCGACATAAAAGAATAACTGTTGTGAAATGTCGGTGCTTCCGGATCTTTGATGTAATCGACGGAACCAGTCGCCGCCACAGGGGGAAGCGACTGCATCACTGGGGGAATCGTGGTCAGAAATCTGATTGGAACGTTCTTAGCCGCCGCCGCAGCCACCTCGCTCATGGCCGCGCCCGCCGATGCGACGTCGTCCTCGGCCGGCGCGGCCGCGGTCGCAGTCACCGCCAAGCCCCATCTGATTCGTGGCAAGATCTACTTCGGCCGGTGCGGGCACACCTGCCAGGTCAAGGTCAGGATCAGGAACGTCTCGCGCACGAACGTCGTCAACGTCAGGCTCAAGGCCCGGCTCAAGATCAACGGCAGGCACGTGGGCACGTGCCACGACCACGTCGGAACCATCAGGGCCCGTAAGACTCGCTGGGCGTCGTGCACCGTGCGGTCCAGGAGCCTCTCCCGCGCCTACGGCCGGTATCTCGCCGGCAGGAGCGACTTCAACCGCCACGTCTTCACCACGACCTACTACAGGTATTACCGCTAGGCGGTCGCCAAGGGCCGGCCGTGTCGCGGCCGGCCCACAGGCCTACGCGGTGACGAGGAGCGCCAGCCCGATCAGCACCACGACCGGGACGAGCCACATCACGGCCTCGACAGCGAACTCCTTGTACATCTCGCAAGTCTCCTTCTCTGAGGGCGGCCGGCGGCCTGACGTCACTGGCAGCATAGCCGCCCGCTGTCCATGCGGAGGCCCCGGAGGCTCTCGCCGGGGCTCAGGCGGTGACCGCGCCGTCGGAGGCGGAGCGGACGGTGGCCACATATTTGGTCAGCACGCCGCGTTCGACCTCGCGTTCGGGCCGCTGCCAGGAGGCGCGGCGGTGTTCTAGTTCGGTTTCGGGCACCAGCAGGTCGAGGGTCGCGGCGGCGCTGTCGATGAGGATCGGGTCGCCGTCGCGTACCAGCGCGATCGGCCCGCCGTGGTACGCCTCGGGGGCCACGTGCCCGATCACCCGTCCGTGCGAGACGCCGCTGAAGCGGCCGTCGGTCACCAGGGCCACCGAGGTGCCCAGGCCCCGGCCGACCAGCGGGCCGGTGATCGAGAGCATCTCGCGCATGCCGGGCCCGCCCGCCGGGCCCTCGTAGCGGACCACGATGACGTCGCCGGGCACGATGAGGTCCGCCTCGATGGCGGCGATGCACGCGTCTTCGGAGTCGAAGACCTTGGCCGGGCCTTCGTGGCGGAAGTCGTCTTTGCCGCCGAGTTTGAGCACGCATCCGTCGGGGGCGAGTGAGCCGCGCAGGATGGCCAGGGCGCCGCGTGCTCTGAACGGCCGGCGTGCGCTGGCCACGACGTTCTGGCCTGGTGTTTCCTGGGCTTGTGCGGCGACGTCGGCGAGGGTGCGGCCGTCGATCAGGGTGACGTTGTCGCGGAGCAGGCCGGCTTCGAGCAGGCGGCGGACGACGAGGGAGGTGCCGCCGGCCCGCCACAGGTCGGCGGCGGTGTGGGGGCCGCCGCTCGGTTTGAGTCCGGTGATGATCGGGACTTGGCGGCAGATGTCGCCGATGGTGTCGATGGCCAGGGGGAGTCCGGCTTCGCGGGCGATGGCGAGCAGGTGCAGGACGGCGTTGGTGGAGCCGCCCATGGCGGCGACCGAGACGATCGCGTTGTGCAGGGCGTCTTCGGTCAGGATGCGGGAGGGGCGGGCGTCGCGGGCCAGGGCGTGCATGGCGATCTGGCCGGCGTGGCGGGCGGCGGTGTTCTTGCCGGGGGCCACGGCGGGGATGTCGCCGGTGCCGAAGGGGGCCAGGCCGAGGAAGTCGGCGACGCTGCCCATGGTGTTGGCGGTGTACTGGGCGGCGCAGGTGCCGGCGCCGGGGCAGGCGTGGCGGGCCAGGTCGTCGAGTTCGGTCTGGTCGAGGCGGCCGACGGCGCGTTCGCCGAGGGCTTCCCACATGTCCTGGATGGTGACGTCGTGTCCGCGCCAGCGGCCGGGCAGCATGCTGCCGCTGTAGAGGATGAGCGCGGGCACGTCCAGCCGGGTCAGGGCCATGATGGCGGCCGGGACGGTCTTGTCGCAGCCGACGATGGCCACCAGGGCGTCGAAGGAGTGGGCGCGGCCCATGAGCTCGATCGAGTCGGCGATCACTTCGCGGCTGATCAGTGAGGTGCGCATGCCGGGGGTGTGCATGGTGAGGTTGTCGGAGACGGCGATGGTGTTGAACTCCATCGGCAGGCCGCCCGCCGCGCGTACGCCGTCGGCCACGTGCGTGGCCAGTTCGCGGTGGGTCAGGTTGCACGGCATGGTGCCGGTCCAGGTGGAGGCGATGCCCACCACGGGGCGGCGCATGTCCTCGTCCGACAGGCCCATGGCGTACAGGTGGGAGCGGGCGGGCGCGCGGTCGGGATCGTCGGCGATGCTCAAGGGGTCAACCTCCGGTGTACGGGTCGTCGCACCTCAATGATCCTGTGCCCGCTCCCGGCGGCCCCCTCCGGCCCCCTCACTGCTCGCGCAGGCCCCACGGTGAGCCGTACGCCACCAGCAGGTCCAGGAACGGACGCGGCTCGAACGCCTCGGGCCCCAGCACGCCCGTGCCCTTCCAGACCCCGCCGGCCAGCAGTTCGAGGGCGACGACGGGATTGACGGCGGTCTGCCAGACCACGGCCTGGGAGCCGTACTCGCGCATCGACCACGCGTTGTCCACCACGTGATACAGGTACACCTCGCGCGGCCGCCCCTCGTTGACGCCCTTCACCCAGGTGCCGGCGCAGGTCTTGCCGCGCATGCGGTCGCCGAGCCCGGCCGGGTCGGGCAGCACGGCGGCGACCACGTCGCGCGGAGCCACCAGGGCGGTGCCCTGGCCGGACCTGACCTCGACCGGGTCGGTGCCGGCCAGGCCGAGCGTGTGCAGGGTCTTGAGCTTGTCGATGAAGTCCTGGCCGAGGCCGTACTTGAAGGTGACCCGGCCGACGTCCACCCAGCGGGGGATCAGCACGACCTCCTCGTGCTCGACGTTCACGCACTCGACCGAGCCGATGCCCTCGGGGAAGTCGAAGACCTCCGGCTCGCTGAACGGCTCCGTGGTGTGCCAGCCGCGGCTCTTCTCGTAGACGACGGGCGGGTTGAGGCATTCCTCGATGGTGGTCCAGATGGAGAACGACGGCGCGAACGCGTAGCCCTCGACGGTCAGGTCGCCGCCGTCCCTGACGCCGATCTCCTCGATCTCGTCGAAGAGCTCGTCGGCGGCGTACCTGGCGAAGACGTCGGCGAGGCCCGGCTCCACGCCCATGCCGACCAGGGCGAGCCGCCCGGACGCGGACCACGCGTCCGCGCGGGCGAACTGCTCGTCGCCCAGCTTCACCCCCACCTCCTCGTACGGGCGGTCGGGGTGCGGCCGCGACATCGACATCGCCATGTCGAGATAGTCCGCTCCGGCCCCGAGCGCCGCCTCGAACAGCGGCAACACGAAACGGGGGTCGGTGGCGTTCAGCAGGACGTCGCAGCGGTGCTCCGCGAGCAGCGCGGTCACGGCGGCGGTGTCGCCGGCGTCGGCCCGGGCCGGGGTGAACCTGCCCGCCCGCTCGCCCAGCGCGGCGACGGCCGCCTCGGCGCGGGGGAGGTCGTGGTCGGCGACGACCATGTGCTCGAAGAACGGGCGGCGCGCCGCGATCCTGGTGATGGCGGTGCCCACGCCGCCGGATCCCACGAGAAGGATGCGCATGACGATAGATCCCCTTTTGGCGGATTTGACGGGTTGTCGTATATCCAAAGCCGGTAGGCTCATCAACGTCAATGCCGTTGACATAAGGGGCGTGCCATGGCCGAACGGATGGTCGACGAGGCGTCGCGCAGGCGGCGGCGCCCCACCAAGCAGGGGCAGGTCCTGACCCACCGGCTCATCGTCGAGACCGCGCTGCGGATGTTGCGCGAGCACGGCGCAGCGGGGCTCACCGCCCGCCGGCTCGGCCTCGCGCTCGGAGCGGACGCCAGTGCCGTCTACCGCTACTTCCGCGGCATGGACGACCTGGTCCTCGCGATCGCGGACGAGCTGTACGGCCACGCCATGGCCGGCTGGGCGGCCACCGGCGACTGGCGGGCCGACCTGCGCGACCTCGGCCTGCGCATCCACCACGCCTACCTCGCCCACCCGCAGGCCGCCGTGCTGACCGCCAGCCGCGTCACCGGCCGGCCGAACGAGGTGGCGGGCGACGAGACGATCCTCGGCGTCCTGCGCGGCGCCGGCTTCCCCGACGACGACGCGGTCCGGATCTACCACGCGTTCATCGACCAGAGCCTGGCCTTCGCCATCCTCGACGCCGCCACCCTGGCCCTCCCCAGGGCGGCGCGGGAGGCCGACACGGAGGTGTGGCGCGACACGTACGCGCGGCTGCCCGCCACCACCCACCCCAACATCGCCGCCACCGCGCCGCTCCTGGTCGCCCGCATGAACGACAGCGCCTACCCGACAGCGCTGGACCTGCTGCTGTCCAGCGCTTCGGCCCAGCTCAACGGGTAGATCGGAGATATGCCCGAAGGCCACCTCGTCCATCGCCACGCCGACGAGCAGCATGCGGCGCTGTCCGGCCGCGTGGTGCGCGCCACGAGCCCCCAGGGCCGCTTCGACGCCCGCCCCTACGACGGGCGGCCCGTCACGGAGGTGGAGGCCGTGGGCAAGCACCTCCTCTACCACGTCGACGGCGCCCCCGCCATCCACGTGCACCTGGGGATGCGCGGCCTCTTCCTGCGCCACGCCGATCCGTCGGCCGTCCCGAAACCCGGCACCCGGCTCCGGCTGGCCACGGACGAGGTGGCGTACGACCTCATCGCCCCCCTCCAGTGCGAGCCGCTCGGCCCGCAGGCCCTCGCCGCCCTGCGTGCCTCGCTCGGCCCCGACCCGCTGCGCGGGGACGCCACGCGCTCAGAAGCGGTCGAACGGCTCACCGCCTTCCGCGGCCCCGTCGGCGCCGCCGTGCTCGACCAGGGCGTGTGGGCGGGCATCGGCAACGCGTGGCGGGCGGAACTGCTGTTCCTGACGGGTCTGCACCCGGGGGCGGGGGGCATCGGCCTCGACGCCGCCGCCCGCCTGTGGGAGGCGGCGACCGCGTACATGCCGCTCGGCAGGGACGCCGGGCAGATCGTCAGCGACCCGGACGCCCCGGACGAGCGCTGGGTGTACAAGCGTGAACGTTGCCGCCGGTGCGGAGCCGCCGTACGGACCTGGCAGCTCGCCTCCAGGACCGCGTATGCCTGTCCAGTGGACCAGCCCGGGTAGCCTGGCAGCAGGAGTGACATGAGCATCACCACACGTGGCCACCTGCTGGACATCCGGCGCATCTGCCTTCGAGCCCGCGGCCGCCGAGCTGCCCCGCGGCCAGGAGACCCCCGCCCGCTATCCCCACGCCGACCTCGTCGAGATCGCCGGCCACCACCGCATCCCCGAGCTCTACGGCGACGAGCGCAACGTCGCCCGATGGGTGCGCATCAAGACCGAGGCGCGGGTGCTCGGGTGAAGAAGTCGCTGACGGCCCGCCCCAATGGCCGCTCCGCCGACTTCATCGCCCCCTCCACGGCCAACGGCTGCGCGATGGCCTGCGCCTACTGCTACGTGCCGCGCCGCAAGGGCTACAGCAACCCGATCACCGTCTTCGCCAACATTGACAAGATTCGCCGCCAAGTACGTCAACCGCGACCTGCTCGACTGGGAACCTCGGTCGGGCACCAGGATCCGCTTCAGCCTCATGCCCGCCGCCGACGCCAAGCTCGACATCCGCACCTCGCCCGTCACCGAGAGGATCGCGGCGATCAACGACTTCGTCGCCGCCGGATACGAAGAGCACGTCAACCTCAGCCCCGTCGTAATCCGCGACGGCTGGCTGGAGAGCTGGGCCGAACTTCTGGAGCAGCTCGACGACGCTCTCAACGCCGAAGCCCGCCAGCAACTCGCGGCCGAGATGGTGTTCCTCACCCACAACGAACGCCTCCACGAGGTCAACCTGGGCTGGCATCCCCAGGCGGAGGAGATGCTGTGGCGGCCGGACGTGCAGCACGCCAAACGGTCGCAGGCGGGCGGCTACAACGTCCGCTACCGCACCCGGCCTCAAGGGCCGCTACGTGGCCGCCCTGACCGACCTGATCAACGCCAAGCTGCCTTACTGCAACATCCGGTACGCCTTCCGAGTTCCGGTGCACAACGGGGTGGACATCCCGTACATCGCCTGGCGCCGAAGACCGATGGAGTTCACGTCAATGCTGTGCGGACTTTCACGAAGAAGACGCAAATCCGTCGCCATTCGAACCAGGAACTGCTGGTGAGCAAAGCTGCGCATCCCGGAGAACCAGGTCGGCTCAGAGGCGGTTCTGGGCGATGCGTTTGCCCAGTCCGGCCAGAGAATCGTCGGCCATGAGCGCGGGCAGGCGCGGCGCGTCCTCGTCGATCTGGCGCAGCACCGCGGGATGATCGCCGCTGAAACGACTCCACGCCCTGACCACCTCCGTCATCGCCGCGATCGCGGCCTGCGAAAGGATCGCCTCCCGGGGCAACCACGACGTCAGGAACGCCGAGACCCGCTGCGGGCTCCACCACAGCGGCCGATCCCCGACGAACTCGGCCAGCTTCTCGAATGCCTCCCGGGCTCCTGGCACCTCCGGCAGCTCTCGGAACCGGGCCAAGGTGTCGTCGGACGCGCCACGCACCAGCCCCGGGACGCTCTGGGCGCGGGTGATCGCCAGCGGTCGCACGCCCGCCAGCGTGTCCGCGACCTCCACCCCCATGATCCGATCACCCAGCTCGAACGCGTCCAGGATGCGCCCGGCCACCGTCCCGGGCTCGGCCGCCGCCAGCCCCAGATCGTCAAGGAACTTCACCTCCTCGACCAGCGCGTCGACCGCCAGCCCGCCATGGGGCTGGTCGATGCCGACGACCAGGATGTGAGGCTCCCTGCCGTTCTCGTAGCGGAAGGAGAGCACGGCCAGCACCTGCTCGCCGTACGGGTCGGCCTTGCCGTACCAGGCGCCCTCGCACGTCACCCGCCCCATCCGGCGCACCCATCCGGCAAGCGTCCCGGCCAGCCCGCGGGCGGCCTCGGCGTACACCTCCGCTCCCGCCACCGTCGCCGCCTCGACGTCACCCACCATCGCGGCGGCCACGTCCGGCGAACCCGGAGCGTCGCGGAGAGGCGACGAACGGCCCGCGTCGACCGCCGCGAGAGCGACCAGCGTGAGCCGCGCCTCCGGACCGCCGTCCGCCGCCAGCTCGCCCAGGAACGGTCGCACCTGCGCCGGCTCCAACGCGGCCGTGATCCTGGCCGCCCAGAGCTCGGTCCGCAACGGCGAACGCCACCTGAGCAGGTCACGCGCCTGGACGACAGCCGTGGAAAACGCCTCTGTGCTCACCCTCCGACCGTACCGTCCCGGCCTGGCCCCGCCGCCGACCCCCTTGCCCGTCCGGCGGACCTTGCCGAGCGGGCACGATCGCCGGGGCAACGGCGGGGTGATGCCGCGACGAGGTCAGTTGTCGCCGGTGAGGCCGGCTTTTCGCAGCGCTTCGGCCATGGCGCCCGTGGGTGCGGGGCGGCGCTGGCCGCCCCGCCCGCGCTGGCCGTCGCCGTTGCCGCGTTGTCCGTTGCCTCTGCCACCGTCGCCGCGACGGTCGTCGCGCCCGCCCTGGCCGCCGTCGTCACGAGCCCCCTGCCCGCCCTGGCCGCCGTCGCCACGAGCGCCCTGGCCGCGTCCGCGCTGGCCGTCGCCACGGCCGCCGCTGCCTCGGCCGCTGTCGCGACCGTCGTCGGCGCCGCGGGTGCCCTGGCGACCGGCGCCGCGGCGGGGGCCGTCAGCCGGGGACTGGGTGCCGATCTCGTCTTCCAGGCGCAACGTCAGGGAGATGCGCTTGCGGGGGATGTCGACGTCGAGGACCTTGACGCGCACGATGTCTCCGGGCTTGACCACGTCGCGGGGGTCTTTGACGTAGTTGCGGGACATGGCTGACACGTGGACGAGGCCGTCCTGGTGCACGCCGACGTCCACGAAGGCGCCGAACGCGGCCACGTTGGTGACGACGCCCTCCAGGATCATGCCCGGCGTCAGGTCGGAGAGTTTCTCGACGCCTTCCTTGAAGGTGGCCGTCTTGAACGCGGGTCTCGGGTCACGGCCCGGCTTTTCCAGCTCGCGCAGGATGTCGGTGACCGTGGGCAGGCCGAACGTGTCGTCGGTGAAGTCGTCGGGCCTGAGCGAGCGCAGTGCCGCGGTGTTGCCGATCAGAGTCTTGAGGTCGCTCTTGACGGCGCCGAGGATGCGCCGCACCACGGGATAGGCCTCCGGGTGCACGCTGGACACGTCGAGCGGGTCGTTGCCGCCGCGGATGCGCAGGAAGCCGGCGCACTGCTCGAACGCCTTGGGCCCGAGCCTGGGCACGCTCTTCAGCGCCGACCGCGCGCGGAAGGGACCGTTGGCGTCGCGGTGGCGGACGATGCTCTCGGCCAGCGTCGAGCCGATGCCGGACACGCGTGTGAGCAGCGGCGCCGACGCGGTGTTGACGTCGACCCCCACGGCGTTGACGCAGTCTTCGACCACCGCGTCGAGTGAGCGGGAGAGCTTGGATTCGGCGAGGTCGTGCTGGTATTGGCCCACGCCGATCGACTTGGGGTCGATCTTGACCAGCTCGGCCAGCGGATCTTGCAGCCTGCGGGCGATGGAGACCGCCCCGCGCAGCGACACGTCGAGCTCGGGCAGCTCCTGCGAGGCGTAGGGAGAGGCGGAGTAGACAGAGGCCCCGGCCTCGGAGACCACGATCTTCGTCACCGACGGCATGTGCTGGACCAGCTCGCCGGCCAGCTTGTCGGTCTCGCGCGACGCTGTGCCGTTGCCGATGGCGATCAGCTCGACGCCGTGCCGCTGCGCCAGCGCGCCCAGCACGGCGAGCGACTCGGCCCACTGCCGCTTGGGCTCGTGGGGGTAGATCGTCGCCGTTTCGACGACCTTGCCCGTGGCGTCGACCACGGCGACCTTCACGCCCGTACGCAGACCGGGGTCGAGCCCCATCGTCGGCCGCGCGCCGGCCGGAGCGGCGAGCAGCAGATCGCGCAGGTTGGCAGCGAACACCCGCACCGCTTCGTCCTCGGCGGCCTGCCACAGCCGCATGCGCAGGTCGATGCCCAGATGCACCAGGATGCGTGTGCGCCAGGCCCAGCGCACGGTTTCGGCCAGCCACTTGTCGGCCGGTCGGCCCTGGTCGGAGACGCCGAACCGGGAGGCGACGCGCATCTCGTAGTCGGGGCTGTCGTCGGGCTCGAGCGTGACGGAGAGGATCTCTTCCTTCTCACCCCTGAACATGGCCAGGATGCGGTGGGAGGGCAACTTCGTGAACGGCTCGCCGAAGTCGAAGTAGTCGGAGAACTTGGCCCCCGCCTCCTCCTTGCCCTCGCGCACCTTGGACACCAGCCGGCCGCGGTTCCACAGCTGCTCGCGCAGGGCGCCGATGAGGTCGGCGTCTTCGGCGAAGCGCTCGATCAGGATCGCCCTCGCGCCTTCGAGGGCCGCGGCCGCGTCGGCCACCCCCTCGGTGACGAAGCCCTCCGCGGTGGCCGCCGGGTCATGCGCGGGATCGGCGAGCAGCTGGTCGGCCAGCGGCTCAAGCCCCAGCTCCCGGGCGATCTGCGCCTTGGTGCGCCGCTTGGGTTTGTAAGGCAGGTAGATGTCTTCGAGCCTGGCCTTGGTCTCCGCCGCCATGATCTGCTCGCGCAGCTCGTCGTCGAGCTTGCCCTGCGACTCGATCGACTCCAGGATGGCCGCCCTGCGCTCCTCCAGCTCGCGCAGGTAGCGCAGTCGCTCCTCGAGCGTGCGCAACTGCGCGTCGTCGAGGGCGCCGGTGGCCTCTTTGCGGTATCGCGCGATGAACGGCACGGTCGCGCCGCCGTCGAGCAGATCGACGGCCGCCTGCACCTGCCCGTCGCGTACGCCGAGCTCTGCCGCGATCCGCTGGTGAATAGAGAGCACTTGCCTGCCTTTCGATGGTCCCGCCGGTCAATTGTGCAGGACGACGCCGTCTTTGATGACCAGAGTGCGCGCAGGGTGAACGACCACGGCCTCCGCCGGGCCTCCCGAGGGCACGACCACCAGGTCGGCCCGGTCGCCCTCGGCCAGGCCGTAGCCCGTCAGCCCCAGCGCGCGGGCGCCGCCGTAGGTGGCGGCCTCCAGCGCCAGCTCGATGTCCTCGTCTCTGCGGAACGTGCTGCGGTAGGCGACGTGCATCGCCCGCTCCAGCATGTCGCCGCTGCCGTAGGGGCCCCACAGGTCGCGGATGCCGTCGTGACCGCACGCGATCGTGACGCCCGCGGCCCGCAGCTTCTTGATCGGCGGCACGGGGTAGGTGTAGACGGCCCCGGTCGCCAGCGCCACGCCCGCCTCGGCGAAGCCCTGCGCCAGCCGGTCGACGGAGGCCTCGTCGAGCTGGCCGAGCGCGTAGGCGTGGCTGACCGTGACCCGGCCGCCCAGCCCGAGCACCTTGGTGCGCTCGGTGATGAGCTCGAGCTCCCAGTCGCCCAGCGAGCCGCCGTCGTGCAGGTGGATGTCGAGATGCGTGCCGTAGCGCTCGGCCAGGCCGAAGATCAGGTCGAGGTGGCGCACCGGGTCGCGGTCGATGCCCGCCGGGTCGAGCCCGCCGACCGCCTCGACGCCGCTCTTCAGCGCCTCTTCGAGCAGTTCGGCGGTGCCGGGGTTGGTCAGCACGCCGTGTTGCGGGAAGGCGACCTGGCGCACGTCGAGGGGGGAGCGCGCGGCGGCCTCGCGCACGGCCTCGACGCCGCGCAGCCCGATCTCGGGATCGATGTCGGTGTGGGTGCGGACATGGGTGGTGCCGGCCGCGCTCATACGATCCAGCAGCGCGCCGATCCGCTCGACGCTCGGCACACCCAGCTCGGCCCGGCGGGCGAGGTCGTTGCCGATGCGGCCGGCGAGCGTGTCGTCGGCCGAGTGGGGCACCCACGGCCCGCCATAAAGTGTCTTGTCGAGGTGGCAGTGGGCCTCGACGAGGCCGGGCAGCACCAGCTGACCCGCGACGTCGACGACCTGGGCGGCGGGTGCGTCGATGCCCTGGCCGACACGGGCGATCCGGCCGTCGCGGACGAGGACGTCGGCGGGCGCGCCGAGCCTCCAGGGAAGCCCGCCACGGAGCAGCACGTCGGTCATGCCCAGCACCCTAAACGGCCGGACCGACGATTTCCGTGTCGCCGCTGTGACGGTTGCGGACCGCCGGCGGGCGACGCGGGCTCAGCCGGGTTGACGGGTGCGGGGGCGGGCGGGATCGATCGGGAGACCGGCTGGGTGAGCGGGGTCATCCCGGGTTGACCGGTGCGTGGGGTCGGCGGCTCGATCGGGGGGCGGCCTGGGTGAGCGGCGTCAGCTGGGATTGCGGGCGAAGAGTTCGAGATGGTGGCAGGAGCGGCATCGATAGGCCTCGATCTCCCACTTGGCCCGGCCGAAGAGCTTGGCTCCGCCGAACAGGCCGCGTTCGAGCGCACCCTCCACCCATCTGACGTATCCCTGGGAGCTCTGACCGGAGTCCATGATGAACCCGGGCTCCAGCGCCTCTTCGCCGCAATGCGTACACCGCACAATGGACATGCGGCCCGAGCGTAGTCAGATCTCCTCGAGATGGGAGACATTTGCCATATCGGCGGCGTCGGTGCTGGGCCGCCCCTCGAACCAGGCGTCGAGGATCTCGCCGAGCACCACGTCGGACGTCAGCCGGAGGCTGAGCGCGAGCACGTTGGCGTCGTTCCATGTGCGGGCGCCGTCGGCGGTGTAGGCGTCGACGCAGAGCGCGGCCCGCACGCCGGGCACCTTGTTCGCCGCGATGGACGCGCCCGTGCCCGTCCAGCAGCAGACGACCGCCTGGTCGGCCCGCCCTTCGCTGACGTCTCGCGCGGCGAGCTCGCAGGCCCACGCCCAGTCGGCGCGCTCGCCGTCGCCGAGCGCGCCGTGGGCGACCACCTCGTGCCCGCGCCCGCGCAGTTCCGCCACGACCCGCTCGGCCACGCCGTCCCTGCTGTCGGCGGCCACCGAAATCCGCATGTGTCCTCCCGGCTGCTCACCTCAGGTGTACCAGCGCCGTTCACCGTGTTCACGGATTTTCGCAGTCGTGTGCCCCCGGCTGGAATCGAACCAGCGACCTCCTGTTTCGGAAACAGGCGCGCTCTCCGGTGCGCCACGAGGGCCCGTGGCGGGTGCGGGAATCGAACCCGCCTGGAGCGACGTATGAAATCGCCGGGCACACCAGCGCCCCCACCCGCCGGGGAACGTCCGGGCGGGGCCGGGGCCGGAGGTCAGCCCCGACGCGCCCGGGACACGCCCGTGCGGCGCCGCATGCGCATTCGCCGGGTGGTCATGGGAGGTCCTTTCGCTGGATCAGGTGCCGGTATCGAGCATGGCGGTCGTACGCGCGACGGCGCAACGCTTTTTATCCCGCACGTGTCAGACTGGCGCATTGAGGCGGTATGTGCTTGGTTGTGCAGCCATATGAGCATTGACGAGAGTGACATCCCGGCGCTCGCCCGGGGGTGCGCGATCCTCGGCACCGGCGGCGGGGGAGACGTGCGTACGGGGTCGCTGGCCGCGGTCAGGGCCATCCGTGCGTACGGCGAGGTGCCGCTGGTCGAGCTGGCCGACCTGCCCGGCGACGCGCTGGTCGTGCCGCTGTCCGGGATCGGGGCGCCGACGGTCGGCCACGAGATGATCCATGGCGAGGACGAGCCCAAGCGCGTCGCCGAGGAGGTCGAGCGGCTCTTCGGCCGGCCGCCGAGCGCGATCATGTCCTCCGAGATCGGCGGCTCGAACGGGGTCGGGCCCGTCGCCTGGGCCGCGCGCCTCGGGGTGCCGCTGCTCGACGCCGACGGCATGGGCCGGGCGTTCCCCGAGGTCCAGATGGTGTCGATGTACGTGGCCGGGCTCCCGGCCGACCTGGTGATCATGTCTGACATCGTGGGAAACGTCGTGACCATCCGCCCGATCGACGGGCTCTGGTCCGAGCGCCTGGCGCGGGCCGTGTGCGTGGCCGCCGGCTCGCACGCGCTGATGGCCGACTACGTCCTCACCGCCGGCCGGGCCCGCGGCGCGGTCATCGAGGGCACGGTCACCCGCGCGCTGGGGATCGGCAGGGCCACGGAGGGAGCGGCCGACCCTCTCGGAGCGCTCCAGGACCGGCTCGGCGCGGTACGCCTGATCACCGGCAAGCTGACCGACGTGGACCGGCGCACCACCGGCGGCTTCGTCCGGGGGACGGCCACGATCGAGGGCACCGGCGACGAGCGCGGCCGCCGCCTCACCGTGGAACTGCAGAACGAGAACCTCGTCGCCGTCGAGGACGGCGCCGTGCGGGCCGGTGTGCGGGCCGGTGTGCGTGCCATGGTGCCCGACCTCATCACGATCGTGGACACCGAGACCGCCGCCGCCGTCCAGACCGAGAGCCTGAGGTACGGCCAGCGCGTCAGCGTGCTCGCCTGGCCGTGCGACCCGCTCTGGCGCACGCCCAAGGGTCTGGAGACGGCCGGGCCCAGGGCGTTCGGCTACGACCTCGACTACGTACCCGTCGAGGAGCTGACGGCGCATGGCTGACCTGCGCATAGGGATCGACGTCGGCGGCACGAACACCGACGCGGTCGTGCTCGGTGACGGCGGCCGGGTGGTGGCCAAGGCCAAGCGGCCGACCACCCGGGACGTGACCGGAGGGTTGCGGGCGGCCATGGACGCGGTGCTCGCGGAGCTGGAAGGGGCAACGGACCCGCCCGGCGCTCCCCGCCCGCGGGACGAGCAGGACGGCGGCGTGCGAAGCCGGGTGGCCCGGGTCATGCTGGGCACCACCCACGCGACCAACGCGATCCTGGAGCGCAGGAACCTCGGCCGGGTCGCCGTGCTCAGGCTCGGCGCGCCCGCCACCACCGCCGTGCCCCCGCTCTCCGGCTGGCCGGACGACCTGCGCGAGGCCGTGTCGGCGGGGGAGGCCGTCGTCCCCGGCGGGCACTACGTCGACGGCCGCGAGATCAGCGCGCCCGACCTCGGCGCCGTCCGCCGCTTCCTGGACGGCGTGGAGGCCGACGCGGTCGCCGTCACCAGCGTCTTCAGCCCGGCGAGCGACGAACACGAGCGGCTCATCGCCGAGCTGGTCACCTCCGAGTACGGCCTGCCGGTCTCGTTGAGCCACGAGATCGGCACGCTGGGGCTGCTCGAACGCGAGAACGCCACGGTGTTGAACGCCGCCCTGTACGGCGTCGCCGCCCACGTGACCGACGCGCTGAGCGCCGTCCTGGCCGAGCGTGGGCTGGATGCGCGCCCGTACCTGGCGCAGAACGACGGCACGCTCATGACGGTGGAGCACGCCGCGCGGCTGCCGGTCGCGACGATCGGCTCGGGCCCGGCCAACTCCTTGCGCGGCGCCGCGTTCCTGTCGGGCGTGGCGGACGCGGTGGTGGTGGACGTCGGCGGCACGTCCACCGATCTCGGGGTGCTGGCCGGCGGCATGCCCCGCGAGTCGGCGGCGGCGGTCGAGATCGGCGGTGTGCTCACCAACTTCCGGATGCCGGACATCCTTGCCATCGCCCTCGGCGGCGGGAGCGTGGTGCGCGGACGCGGCGTCGGCCCCGACTCCGTCGGCTACCGGATCGCCGGCGAGGCGCTGGTCTTCGGCGGGACGACGGCGACGATGACCGACGCGGCGGTGGCGGCGGGCCGCACCCCGCCGGGGGCCGCCGCATGGCGGGGGCGTCTCCCCGCGGCCCTCCTGGCCCGCGCGGCCGCACAACGGAACGGCGCGCACGCGCGGGGAGCGGCGCGCGACGGGACGGGCGGAACGCCGGTCGCGGGTGGCAGGACGGGCGGAGGACCGGTCGCGGGTGACGGGCGGGACGGTACGCGGGTCGCGGGTGACGGGCCGGACACGATCGCCGACATCCTGGCACGGGCGATCGCCGTCGCGGACGAGATGGTCATCGACGCCGTGGACCGCATGGCGCTCGGCAGGACCGACCGGCCCCTGGTCGCGGTGGGTGGCGGGGCGTTCATCCTGCCCGGCCGCATTCCGGGCGTGAGCCGGGTGATCCGTCCCGAGCACGCCGAGGTGGCCAACGCCGTGGGAGCCGCCATCGCCCTCGCGAGCGGCAGAGTCGATACGATCTTGCCTGCGGGAGATAGTCGGCCACAAGCGATCGAAAGGGCCAAGGAAGAGGCGGTGGCGCGAGCCGTGGCGGCGGGGGCGGATCCCTCCGGCGTCGAGATCGTCGATCTCCTCGAGGTGCCGCTGAGCTATCTCTCCGAGCCCGCCGTACGCGTACACGTCAAAGCAGCCGGACCCCTCGCCCGGTGAAGACCGAAAGGATCCCCCCACCATGCGCTGGCACAAGCGCTTGCTCGTAGCCGGGCTCACCGGCGTCCTGGCCCTGACCGCAGCCGCGTGCGCGGGCGGCCAGGTGCGCGGCGCAGGAGGCACGCCTGAGCCGGCGAAGAGCTCCGGCCCGGCCGCCACGCAGACCGCGAAGGCCAACGACAGCACGTTCGTCTACGTGCCGAACCTCGACGTGGTCACCGACTGGGACCCGGCCACCTCCTACTCCAACGAGATCGTCGCCCTGTCGAACATCTACGAGGGCCTGACCCGTTACAACTTCCAGTCCCGCGAGGCCGAGCCGCGCCTGGCCACCGAGTGGACGTCGGCCGAGGGCGGCAAGGAGTGGACGTTCAAGCTGCGCCAGGGCGTGAAGTTCCACTCGGGCGCCACGCTCGACGCCGAGGCTGCCAAGAAGGCGATCGAGCGGACGATCGAGAAGAAGGGCGGCGCGGCCTACATCTGGGACTCGGTCGACACGATCGAGGCCGTTGACGCGTCCACGCTGAAGTTCACGCTCAAGCTCGCCACGCCGCTCGACCTGGTCGCCTCCTCCGGGTACGCCGCCTACATCTACGACGTGGACGCGGTGGACGCCGACGGCAAGACGACCGCCGGCACCGGCCCGTACACGATCGACTCCTGGCAGAAGGGCAAGGAGACCGAGCTCACGCTGAAGGCGTTCGAGGACTACTGGGGCGGCTGGACGCCGGAGCAGTACAAGAAGGTCGCCTTCCGGGTCACCCCCGAGACCACCACCGCGTGGCAATTGTTGCAGAAGGGCGAGGTCAACTTCGTCCAGCGGCTGAACCCGCAGCTGTACGAGCAGGCCGGCATGACCGACAACGTCCAGACCGCGCGGTCACCGTCGTTCCAGAACCTGCTGGTGTTGTTCAACACGGCCGCGGGCCCGACGAAGGACGTCAGGGTCCGGCAGGCGCTCCAGCTCGCGATCGACTACGACGGCCTGGCGGCGGCGCTGAAGGGCGCGGGGCTGAAGGGCAGCGGCCTGGTGCCGGAGGGGCTGCTCGGCCACGTGAACGGCATGGAGCCCGAGCACGACCCGGCCAGGGCCCAGGAACTGCTCGCCGAAGCCGGGTACGGCCCCGACAACGCCGAGCTCAGGCTCTCCCTCACCTACGCGCAGGGCGACGAGGACCAGAAGATGCTGGTCACGCTGCTCAGCTCGGCGCTGAAGAAGCTCAACATCACGCTGCAGGCCAAGCCCATGACGTGGAGCGCCCAGTGGGACCTGGGCAAGAAGCAGGGGCAGGACATCTTCGTCATGTACTGGTATCCGGACTATCCGGACGCCTACTCGTGGTTCCTCAACGTGTTCAAGAGCGAGGACGAGCCGCGGTTCAACCTGTCGTACCTGAAGGACCGCGAGATCGACGCGGCGATCGAGAAGCTGCCCGGGCTCATGGCGACCGACGCGCTCAAGGCGGAGGACGCGTTCGAGGAGCTGCAGAAGAAGATCATCGAGGAGCAGGCGGCGGTGGCGGTGCCGTACGTGCAGACCTACCAGCGCGCGCTGACCGCCGATGTCAAGGGATATGTGGACAACCCCGCCTATCCCAACGTCGTCTTCTTCTACGACCTCGAACGCGCACGCTGAGCCCATGCTGCGCTATCTGGCCCGCCGGCTCGGCCAGGCCCTCCTGGTCGTGGCCGGCGTGGTCGTGCTCACGTTCGCTGTCATGCGGCTGGTGCCGGGGGATCCGGCGGTGGCGTTCGCCGGGCCGAAGGCGACGCCGGAGGAGCTCGCCGCGGCGCGCGAGAGGTTCGGGCTGGACGATCCGCTGCCGGCGCAGCTCCTCGCCTATGTGCGCGACCTGTTCACCGGTGACTGGGGCGTCAGCCTGCGCACCCGGCAACCCGTGCGCGAGGATCTCTATCTCGCGTTCCCCGCCTCGCTCGAACTGGTCGGGGCGGCTCTGCTGATCGCGGTCGTGGTGGGGATCCCGGTCGGCGTGCTAGCCGCCCGCTACAAGACGAAATTTCCGGACCTCGGGGTGCGGTTCGGCAGCATGCTGGCTGTCTCCGTCCCCGTCTTCTGGCTGGCCCTGGCCCTGCAACTGATCTTCGCCGGCAAACTCGACTGGTTCCCCGTGGCCGGCGAGTACGACTCCTCGCTCGACACCACCAGCCCCCTCACCCTGTGGACGAACATCACCGTCGTCGACGCCCTCATCACCGGCAACTGGCCCATCTTCACCAGCACCCTCCACCACCTGGTGTTGCCCGCCCTGGTCGTGGCCGCCTACCCCACGGGCGTCATCGCCCAGATGACCAGGGCGACCCTGATCGAGGAGTCCGGCCAGGACCACGCCAGGCTGGCACGCGCGCTCGGTTTCGGCGAGACGTCCATCCTGACCAAGTTCGCCCTGAGACCGGCGCTGAGCCCCGTGTTGTCGCTGATCGCCCTGGTCCTCGCCTACTCCATCGTCAACGGCTTCCTCGTCGAGGCGATCTTCAACTGGCCGGGCCTGGGCCGCTACGCCGCCGAGTCGATCCGCTCGCGCGACACGCCGGCCATCGCGGGCGTCACCCTCCTGGTCGCCCTGGTCTACGTCCTGGCCAACCTGGTCGTGGACGTGCTCCAGGGTTTCCTCGACCCCCGGGCGAGGACCCGATGACGAGCCCGGGCCCCGAGGTGCCGCTGCGGCGCTCCCTGCCGCGGGTCCCCGACCGGTTCGCCGCCTTCGGAGCGGTGCTCATCGTGCTCATCGTGCTGGCCGCGATCATGGCGCCGTGGCTCGCCCCGTACCCGGACGAGCCGCGCCCGCTGGAGGGGTCGCTGCCGCCGAGCGGCGCGCACTGGTTCGGCACCGACCAGCTCGGCCGCGACGTGCTCACGAGGATCCTGTACGGCGGTCGCACCTCGTTGTCCATCGCCGTGTCCGTGCTGGCGGTCTCGGCGCTGGGCGGCGTCACGCTGGGCGTGGTGGCCGGGTACGCGGGAGGCTGGGTCAGGGACGTGATCATGCGGGTCACGGACGTGTTCCTGGCCTTCCCCGCGCTGCTGCTCTCGCTGGCGCTGGCGGTCGTGTTGCCGCCGAGCGTGAACACGGTCATCCTGGCCATCGCGGTGACCTGGTGGCCGTGGTACACCCGGCTGGCCGCGTCCGTGGCCGCCTCGATCGCCACCCGCCCCTACGTGGACGCCGCCCGATGCCTCGGCGTGCCCGCGCCGCTGATCGTCCTCAGGCACGTGCTGCCGAACTCGCTCACCCCCGTCCTGGTCCAGATCTCGCTGGACGCGGGCGGCGTGATCCTCACCGCGGCGGCGCTGTCGTACCTGGGGCTGGGCGCGCAGGAGCCGACGGCGGAGTGGGGGCTGATGGTGCAGCAGGGACAGACGCTGCTCACTACGAACTGGTGGATCGGCACATTTCCCGGGCTGGCGATCCTGGTGACGGCGTTCGCGTTCAACATGCTGGGGGAAGGGCTGCGCAACGCGCTCGACCCCAGAGCGAGGACGGTCAAGTGATCGAGGTGCGTGACCTCCAGGTGCGCTACGCGGGGCGGTTGGTGGCCGACGTCCCCGAGCTGGACGTGGGCGCGGGCGAGTGCGTCGCGATCGTGGGGGAGAGCGGCTCGGGCAAGTCCACGACGCTGCTCTCGCTCCTGGGCCTCACCCAGGACGCCGAGATCTCGGGACACGTCAGGGTGTGCGGGGTCGACGTGCTCGCCGCCTCGCCGCGCGGGCTGCGCGAGATCCGGGGCGCCAGGGCGGCGCTCGTGATGCAGTCACCCCAGTCGGCGCTCAGCCCCGCCACCCGTCTCGGCGTGCTGATGCGCCGCGCGCTCAAGCTTCACGGCGTCGGGAGCGGCGCGGACCGGGGCGGGAGCCTTGACGAGATCATGGCGGAGTCCGTGGCGGCGGTCATGCTCGACCGCGCGATCCTGCGCCGCTACCCGCACGAGATCTCCGGCGGCCAGGCCCAGCGCTTCGCCATCGCGCTGGCCATCGCCCTGGGCGCCGAGGTGATCCTCGCCGACGAGCCCACCAGCGCCCTCGACGTGACCGTGCAGGCCGAGGTGGTCGGCGTGCTCCGCCGGCTCAGGGAGGAACGAGGGCTGGCGCTCCTGCTCGTCTCCCATGACCTGGCCCTGGTCTCGACGATCGCCGACCGGGTGCTCGTCATGAAGGAGGGGGAGGTGGTGGAGTCGGGTCCCGCCGCGAGGGTGCTGACCGAGCCGTCGCACCCCTACACGCGCGAGCTGCTGGAGGCGCTACCGTGACCATGCTCAGGGCCGAGCGGGTGACCCTCGGGTACGCCGGGCGCGCGGTCGTGCACGACGTGAGCCTGGACATCACCGCGGGCGGCGTCGGGCTGATCGGGGAGAGCGGCTCCGGCAAGACGACCCTGGCGCGCGCGTTCCTGGGCCTCCTCACCCCCATGGCCGGAAATATCTGGTACGGCGACCAAACCCTCAAAAAAGCGGACATGCGGAAGTTCCGCAAGGACGTCCAGCCCGTCTTCCAGGCCGAGGCCCTCGACCCCAGGATGCGTATCGGCGCCTCCGTGGCCGAGGCCCTGCCCCGCGCCGCCAGAGCCAGGGTGCCGGAGCTGCTCGAACAGGTCGGCCTCGACCCCGGACTGGTCGCCCGCAGGCCGCACCAGCTCTCGGGAGGCCAGCGCCAGCGGGTGGTGATCGCCAGGGCCCTGGCGGCCGGCCCTCGCCTGCTCATCCTGGACGAGCCCACGAGCGCGCTCGACGTCACCGTCCAGGCCAGGATCCTCGACCTGATCGCCTCTCTGGACACCGAGCGCCTGCTGATCACCCACAACCTCGCCGTGGTGCAGCGGCTCTGCCGCACCTCGCACGTATTGTTCGCGGGCCGGGTCGTCGAGTCGGGCCCCACGCGCGACCTCCTGGCGAACCCGGCTCACCCCTACACCCGGGCCCTGCGCGACGCCGTGCCGAAGCTCGGCGGGCCCCCGAGCTCAGGCAGAGCGGAGGCCGGGGGCCCGACGGAGGCCGTGCCGGCGGAGGCGGGCTGCCCGTTCAGGCTGCGCTGCCCGCTGGCTGCGCCCGGATGCGAGCGGCCGCCCGCGCTCAGGGACGTGCGGGGCCGTCAGGTGGCCTGCCACCGGGCGGAGGACGTGCTGGTCACCTAGCCGGGAAGCGCTCCTTGAGGTGCGCGGTGAAGTCTTCGGCGAGTTTGTCCATCAGCTTGGCCAGCTCCGCGCGCTCCTCCGGGGGCCAGCCGGCCGTGGCGCCCTCGAACCACTCGGCCGTCACCTGGCGGCACCTGCTCGCGGCCTCGGCTCCGTCTTCGGTGAGCGCGATGCGCCAGGCCCGGCCGTCATCGGGGTCGCGTACCCGCTCGACCAGCTTGCGTGCCTCCAGCGCGGCGACGTGCCGGGTCACGTGTGGGCTCTCCACCTGCAGTCCTTCGGCGATCGCGCCGATCCTGCACGGCTCGCCCGCGTCCAGCAGGTGGACGAGGATCTGCACGTCGGGCCGGTCGAGCCGAACGCCCGCGGCCTCGGTCAGCCGCTCGTGCGTCTTGGCGCGGTGGAGCGTGGCCGTGAGCCGGCGGTAAGCCGAGACCATCCTGTTGAGATCGTCGTCCATCGGTTTGCTTACCTAACTTAGGTATGTATCATCGTTCCTCGACTACTTACCCAAGTTATCTAAAGGGAGCGGAACATGGCGACAGCCGTCGCAACCGCGCGCCGTGGCACCTTGGCGCGCAACCCCTGGCCGGCCGTAGTGTCACTGGCCTTCGCCGCGTCCATCGCAGCCTTGCAGAACACCGCGGTCGTGCCGTTGCTTCCCGTGCTGCAACGCGAGCTGGACGCCTCGCTCGCCGCCGTGAGCTGGACGTTGACGTTGAGCCTGCTGGTCGCCGCGGTCTCCACGCCGCTGTTGTCGCGCTTCGGCGACATGTACGGCAGGCGCCGCATGATCCTCGGCGCCCTGGCGCTGCTGGTGGCCGGCTCCGTGATGGCGGCGCTGGCGACCTCACTGACCTGGTTGATGGTGGCGCGGGTGCTGCAGGGGTTCGTGGCCGCGCTCGTGCCGCTGTCGATCGGCGTGGTGCGCGACACACTGCCCGGACGCCAGCTCGCGACCGGCATCGGCGTGCTCAGCGCGACGATGGGATTCGGCGCCGGTGGCGGGATGATTGTGGCCGGGCTCGCTTCGGGAGACTGGCACCTGGTCTTCTGGATCACGGCCGCCATCTCCCTGGTGGCCGCCGTCTTCGTGGCCTTCCTCGTACGCGACCACGCGCCGGCCGTCAAGGGCCGCCCCGACCTGCTCGGCGCGGGGCTGCTGACCGCCTGGCTGGTCGCGCTGCTGCTGGCCATCAGCGAGGGCGGCTCGTGGGGATGGACCTCGCCCGGCGTGCTCGGGCTGTTCGCGGCCGCGGCGGTGCTGGCGGCCGTGTGGGTCGTGGTCGAGCGCCGGGTGCCCGAGCCGCTGGTGCAGATGTCGATGCTGGTCCATCGGGGCACGGTCGGCGCGACGGTGGCCTCGATGTTGCTCGGCCTCGCGTTTTTCACCCTCCTGACCGGCATCTCCGGGTTCGCCCAGGCGCCCGCCGATTCCGGCTACGGCCTGGCCGCCTCCACCCTGCAGGTCGGGCTCTACCTGCTGCCCAGCACGCTGTTCATGCTGGTGATCTCCCTGTTCGCGGGCCGGTTGATGCGCCACTTCCACGCCTCGTCCCTGGTGGCCACGGGCTCGGCGGTGACAGGGCTGGCGGCGTTGTGGCTGGTGGCCAGGCACGAAGGCCCCGCCGACCTGTACATGGCGGCCTCGCTGATGGGGATCGGCTTCGGCATCGGATACGCGGCGCTCGGCACCATGGCCGTCGAGCACGTCGACCCGGGCATGACGGCCGTCGCCGCGGGCGTGAACGCGCTCGTGCGCATCGTGGGCGGCAGCACCGCCGGCGCCGCGATCGCCGCCATCCTGGCCGCCAGTCCCGGCGTGCGCGGCTACCAGTGGGTCTTCGGCGTGGCCGCGGCGGCCGGAGCGGTGGCCGCGCTGTTCGCGGCCACGTACGGATGGCTCAACCGCCGGGCGGTCACAGCGCCTTCAGCCCGCTGATCACCTCGAGCAACACCTTCGCGTCGGGGGCGGGAGGCGGGTGTTCGACCTGCACGAGCCGGCGCGCGTGCAGGTCGCCGACCAGCACCCTGATCACGCCGATGGGCAGGTTGAGCTCGGCCGCCACGTCCACGAGCCGGGTCGGCTGAGTGCACTTCTGCAGGATGATCAGATGTTCGGGGTCGAGCCCTCGCGGCGTCGTCAGGCCGCCGGACGTGATGATCACCGCGATGAGGTCGATGGCCTCGCTCGCGGGCACCGTACGGCCCCTCGTCAGCAGGTAGGCGGGGACGATCGGACCGGCGTCCTCGTCCAGCCAGCGCTCTTCTGGCCTGTCACTCACTGCGCACCACCCGCATGGGTCGAGCGGGTTCCTTGACGTGGGGCTCCGGGTCCGGATCGGCCACGTGCTCAGCCGGGATCAACACGATCGCGGTGGTCCCTCCATATGGTGAACCGCGTAGTGTCACGCGGATGTCATGCCTGGCGGCCAGGCGGGAGACGACGAAAAGGCCGAGCCTGTCGCTGTCGGCCAGGTCGAACTCCGGTGGGCTGGCCAGCCGCTCGTTGAGTTCGGCCAGCACCTCAGCGCTCATCCCGAGCCCGCGGTCCTCGACCTCGAAGACGAACCCTCGGGCCGCCTCCTCGCCGCGCACGATGACCTGGGTGTGAACGGGGGAGTAGACGGTGGCGTTCTCGATCAGCTCCGCGACGAGGTGGATCACGTCGCCGACGACGGGGCCCGCAAGGCGCTGGCCGGACATCGGCTCGACGGTGACCCGCGGGTAGTCCTCCACCTCGGCGGCCGCCCCGCGAGCGACGTCGAGCAGCGGCACCGGGCGGCTCCAGCCGCGGCCCGGCGTGGCGCCCGACAGGATGATCAGGCCCTCGGCGTGACGGCGCATGCGGGTGGTGAGGTGGTCGAGCTTGAACAGGTCCTCGAGGGCGTCCGGGTCGGTCGCGCGGTGCTGCATGTCCTCCAGCTGGATGCGCTGGCGGTGCAGCAACGTCTGGCTGCGCCTGGCCAGGTTGCGGAAGACGTGGCCGACGCCCTCGTTGAGCCGCGCCTGCCCGATGGCGGCCTCGACGGCGGTCTGCTGAACCGTGGAGAAGGCCTGCCCGACGTCGTCGATCTCGACGGTGGTGCTCGCCACCGACACCTCGGGCAGCTCGACCCGCTCGCCCCTGCGCAGCTTGCCGACCACGTGCGGCAGGCGCTCCTGCGCCACCTCCAGCGCGGCCAGCCGGAGCGCGCCGAGCTCCCGGGACAGCCGGTTGCCCATCCGCAGCGAGAACACGATCGACACGATCACCAGCACCAGGGCCGTCCCCGCCAGCATGAACGCCCGCGAGAGCACCTGGTCGGCCACCGGGTCGGCGCGCTCGTTCAGGTTGGTGCTGGCCCGCATCTGGGCCGCCTGGAACGTCTCGGCCAGCTCCTCCGTGACGCTCAGCCAGTCACGCGGCGAGCGGCCGGAGATGATCTGGTCCTCCATCATCCGCATCCGCTGGTAGGCGGCGGAGGTGATCAGGGCGACCTGGGGGTCGCGCAGTGGCGGGTCGAGCTCGCCGAGCGCCTGGTCGACGAGGAACCGCCGGTTGCCGACGATCTGCGTGAACATCCTGCGCTCCGCGGCCGTGGTCGGCCCGAGCGCGATGGCCTGCTCCCGGGTGAGCAGCTCCTTGGCGTAGCTCATGTCGATGTTGACGCGCGACTGCTCGTAGATCGGGATGTCGTCGATGAGCGCGACGCGGCGGTGCAGGCCGAACAGCTCGTCCACGATCGCGTCGTAGGACTCCACGGCGTGCAGGCGGTCACTCAGGCTCGTGTCGATCTCTCCCCTGATCACGTCGAGCCTGTTCAGTTGCGTGTACACCGCGTTCACCTGCGTGCGGATCTCTTCCGATCTGTCCTTGGAGTTGTCCGAGAGCCGCCTGAAGGTGTCCTCGGCGGCGTCGGTACGGCTACGCTGCGCCTCCACCGCGGTCTGGGCCGCCATGTGGCGCAGGTGCTTGGCCGAGACGAGACGCTCTTGCTGGAGCTCGTTGATCAGTTTGTACGCTGGATGGCGGAGGTTCGTCCAGAGTGTCTTGTACTCGCGTAGCTCCAAGCTTTCTGTGGCGGTGACGGCGGTGATGACGCCCCACAACACCACCATGGAGGTCAGAGGCACCAGTAGGAGTCCGATGATCTTCATGCGGATCGTTCGGCTACGACCCATGGCACCTCACTCCGGTCGGTCCCCTGCTGGCAACCCCGGACGGGACAAGCCCTGAGGATAGCAATTCGATCACCAGATTGCCCAATTTTTCGGGAGTTTTGGACATGTTTTCATGATCATGCAGTAGGTTTCCCGGGTACATCGGTGACGGAGGGGGACACGTTGCGCAGTCGTCTCGTTGCGGCCGCGGCGCTGGTGCTCCTCGCGGCGTGCTCGCCTCCCACGGAAGTGCGCGAGGCGCCGGAAGGCACGGCGCCCTTCGTGCACGTCTACAACACCGACGTGATCACCGAGTGGGACCCGAGCCGCTCCTACTCCAACGAGATCATCGCCTTCCAGAACATCTACGAGACCCTCACCCACTGGAACCCGGTCACCAAACTCGCCACCCCCCGCCTGGCCACGTCGTGGCACGCCTCGGCCGACGGCCGCAGCTGGACGTTCACCATCCGATCAGGCGTGACCTTCCACACGGGCAGGCCGGTGGACGCGGCGGCCGTCAAGGCCTCGATCGAGCGCACCATGAACGCCAAGACCGGCGCCTCCTACATCTGGAACGCCGTCTCCTCCATCAGGGTCGACGACCCCGAGACGGTGACCTTCACGCTGCGTTATCCCGTCCCGCTCGACCTGGTGGCCTCCTCCGGGTACGCCGCCTACATCTACGACACGAAGGCGGCTCCGGACCTGACGAAGTGGTTCGCGCAGGGAAGGGACGCGGGTTCTGGACCGTACACGGTGGCCCAGTGGCAGAAGGGTGCGGAGGAGGAGCTCACGCTCACCGCGTACGACGGCTACTGGGGTGGCTGGCGCAGGCCGCACTACAACACGGTCAAGTTCCGTGCCGTGCCCGACCCCGGCAGGGCGTACCGGATGTTGCTGGACGGCGAGGCGACCTTCGTCGACCGGCTCTCACCCCAGTTGTTCGCCAGGGCCTCGAAGACGCCGGGCATCCGCACGTCGGAGCGGCGCTCGTTCACCACGGCGATGATGCTCTTCAACACCGCGCGCGGCCCGATGAAGGACATCCGGGTGCGCCGCGCGATCCAGAAGGCCGTCGACTACCAGGGCGTGGTGCGGGCGCTCCAGGGGGCCGTGGGCCCGGCAAGCGGCGTCGTGCCAGAAGGGCTGCTGGGCCACGTGCCGGGCAGGGAGCCCCGGCAGGACCTGGAGGGCGCCGCCCGGCTGCTGCGGAAGGCGGGCCACGGGCCCGGCGGCGAGCCGCTGCGGCTGCGCGTGACGTACGGGCGGGGCCAGCCCGACCAGCAGCTGCTCGTCACGAAGCTGCGGGCGGCGCTGCGCCCGCTCAACGTCACCCTCGACACCCGGCCCATGCACTGGAACGCGCAGTGGGAGCTGGGCAAGAAACGCGGCCAGGACATCTTCATCATGTACTGGTGGCCCGACTACGCCGACGGCTACTCCTACTTCGGCAACGTCTTCCACAGCGCGGACAAGCCGGAGTTCAACCTGTCCTACCTCCGCGACCACACCCTGGACGCGCTGCTCGACCCGGTGCCCGAGCTGACCGTGACCGACAAGGCGGCGGCGCAGCGGGCCTACGAGCAGGCCACGGTCAGGGTGCTCGACCAGCGGGTGGCCGCGGCGCTGCCGTGGGTGGTCTACTCGCAGCGCGCCTACCTGGGCGGCGTCGAGGGATATGACGACAACCCGGCCTATCCCGACGTGGTCTTCGTCCACAGCCTCAGGCCGTCGGGGTGACCTCCTCAGAGGTGTCGCCGCGTGCGGTGTCGACCCGCTCGCGCAGGCGGGCCCTGATCTCCTCGGGCGTGTAGGCGCGGCGGCGCCGCTCCGCCCGTGCGATCACCACCCCCGTGGCCGCCACTCCCATGATTCCGGCCAGACCGAGCATCTTCCACCAGCGCATGTGCCTAGGCTAACGGTGTGCTGACTCTCGACGAGGCCGTCAAGGTGACGCGCACCGGTGACCTGTGGGTCTTCCGCGGGCGCTCGGTGCCCGACCGCGCCATCCAGACGATGACCAACAGCCCGGTCAACCACGTGGGCATGGCGATCGTGATCGAGGACCTGCCGCCCATGATGTGGCACGCCGAGCTGGGCCGGTCGCTGCCCGACCTGTGGGCGGGCACGCACCACCGCGGAGTGCAGCTGCACGACCTGCGCGACGCCGTGACGGTCTGGGCCGACCGCTACGACCAGCGGCCCTGGCTGCGCCAGCTGGACCCTGAGGCGACGCGCGAGATGGAGGACGCCGCCCTGCGCACGGTCGCCCGGCTCGACGGCACCCCGTTCCCCTCCACCACCCGGCTGGCCGCCCGCTGGGCCAGGGGCCGGATCCCGCGCCGCCGCCGGGAGCAGACGCTGGAGAGCGCCTACTGCGCCGAGGTCGTGGCGGTCACCTACGAGGAGATGGGGCTGCTGCCCGCCGGTCGCCGGCCCAACTGGTACGACCCCGGCAGGTTCTGGAGCGGTGACGACCTGGGGCTGCTCATGGGATACCGGCTCGGCAACGAGATCACCGTGGGCGTCGAGCGCGCGCAGCGCTGAAACGTAAAAAGCGGGCAAAGGTCGCGGGCGTCCGGGGTGGCCCTGCCCGCCGAAGGCGGCCGTGATCCGGCCGCTGGGCGTGCTCTCGGCGCAGATGGCGAAGATGAGGAACATTTGACGCATTAGGCTCGGACACGATGGACATCCGCGTGCTCGGCCCGGTCGAAGTGTACGACAGCGGTGCTGAAATCCCGATCGAGGGCGCCCAGCAACAATGCGTGCTCGGGCTCCTCGCAGCCTGCCACGGCGCCTACGTGCCGGTCGACCGGCTGATCGAGGCACTGTGGGAGGAAGACCCGCCCAAGACCGCCAAGACCATCGTCCAGCTCAAGGTCTCACAACTGCGCAAGACGCTGGCCGGGCGCATCGCCAGCACCACGGCCGGCTACTCGCTCGCCGTGCTCGACGACGAGATCGACGTGTGCCGCTTCCGCCGCCTGGCCGCCGAGGGGCGGGCGGCGACCCGGCCGCAGGAGGCCGCAGCGGCCTGGGAGCGGGCGCTTTCCCTGTGGCGCGGGCAACCCCTGCAGGGGGTCGGCACCACCTGGGTCGACCAGCGCGTACGCGGCCCGCTGACCGGGGAGCGGTGGGACCTCGTCGAGGAGTACGCCTCCGCCCTCATCGAGCTGGGCCGCCACCGCGAGGTGCCCGCGCTGCTGCAGGAGCTCAGGGACGAAGAGCCGCTCAGGGAGACGCCGCACGCGCTGGCCATGACGGCGCTGTGGCACGACGGGCGGACGGCGGAGGCTCTGGAGCTGTTCCACGGGGTGCAGCGGCTGCTCGCGGGGGAGCTGGGCGTCGATCCCGGGCCCCGGCTGCGCGATCTGCACCAGCGCATCGTCGAGGGCCACCGGCCGGTGGTGCCGCGACAGCTCCCGCGCGACGCCGCCGGCTTCGTCGGCAGGCGGGCCGAGACCGAGCGCGTGCGCGAGCTGCTGCGCGAGGGCCGCGTCGCCGTGGTCACCGGCGCGGCGGGCATCGGCAAGTCGGCGCTGGCCGTGCGCGTCGGCCACCAGGTCGCCGCCGAGTTCCCCGACGGCCAGCTCCACGTCGACCTCAACGGCTACGGGCAGGGTGAGCCGCTGCCGCCCGAGCGGGTGCTGCCCCGGCTGCTCGGAGCGCTCGGAGTGCCGGCGCCGGGCAGCACCGCCGAGCAACTCGACCTCTACCGCTCGACGCTGGCCACCAGGCGGGTGCTGCTCCTGCTCGACAACGCCGCCGACGCCGAGCAGGTGCGCCCGCTGCTGCCCGGCGGCTCCTGCGGGGTGATCGTCACCAGCCGTGACACGCTGCGCGGCCTCATCCTGCAGGGCGCGCAGAGCGTACGCCTGGCCACGCTCACGCCCGCCGAGGCCCGCGACCTGCTCGCCGACCTGGTGGGCAAGGACGTCGTCCACACCGACCCCGAGGCCGTCGCCGAGCTGGCCGAGCTCTGCGGGCACCTGCCGCTCGCCCTGGCCATCGCGGGCGCCAACCTCATCGGCCGGGCCGACCTGCGCGAATACATCAAGGAGCTGCACGCCGACCGGTGGAGCACGCTGGCCGTCGAAGGAGACGCGCAGGCCACGGTCGCCACGGCGTTCGCCAGCTCGTACGCCGCGCTCCCCGACGACGCGCGGATGTTGTTCAGGCGATTCGGGCTGGTCCCCGGCTGCGACTTCACCGCCCACTCCGCCGCCCGGCTGGCAGGCACCGACCCGGCCACGGCCACCCGGCTGCTGACCAGGCTCGCCTCCGCCCACCTCGTGGAGGAGCACACGCCGGGCCGTTACCGGCTGCACGACCTGGTCGCCCTCTACGCCCGCGAGCACTGCACGGCGGGCGACGACGACCCCGCCCGGCTGCACGCCTACTACCTGCACACCGCGCGGGCGGCCGCGCCGCTCCTCGCGCCCTCCATCGACCTGCTCCCGCTCACGCCCGAGGACCCGCCGTACGACGCGGAGGAGTTCGCCGACGCCGACGCGGCCACCGCCTGGCTGGACGCCGAGCAGCACAACCTGCTGGCGGTGATGGACCACGCCTCGGGACGCGTGCTCTGGCGGCTGATCGAGACCCTGCGGGCCTTCATGTACGGCACGTACCAGCCCGACGTGATCGCGGTCCTGGCGCGCAAAGGGCTGGCCGCCGCCGAACGCGACGGCGACCTCGCCGGGCAGGCCAGCATGCACCACACGCAGGCCAACGCCCGCTTCGTCCTGAACGAACCCCGTGCGGCGCTGCGCCACTACGAGCTCGCCGCCGAGCTCTACGAGCGGATCGGATGGGGCACGGGAACGCTCCTGACGCTGACCAACTTCGTCGTGGCCACCTCCAGCCTCGGCGACTTCCACGAGGGCGCGGCCAGGCACGAGCGCATCGTCCGGCTGTGGGAGGCGCTGGAGCCCTCGACGAAGCTCGCCGCCACGCTGGAGAACCATGCCATCGTGCTGCTGTGGTCAGGGCGCGTCCGCGAGGCCCTGGAACAACAACTACGCGCCAACCGTATGCGGGAGACGCTCGGCGAGCCGCCCGCCTGGCGGGCCAGGGCCTGCTCCATCGTCGGCGACATCCGGCTGGCGATGGGCGACCTCGACGCGGCCGCGGAGGCGTTCGAAGACGGCCTGAAATCGGCCCATGCGGGCCAGCTGCCCGGAACGTTGTCGAGCGCGGCCATGGCGCACCACCTCAAGGGCGAGGACGCCAGGGCGGCCGACCTGGCGCGGCGGGCCGTGCAGACGGCCCGGGCCAGCGGGTTGCGGAGCGAGTACGACGAGGCCCGCAGCACGCTCGCCCTGGTGGACGACTCCATCGAGATCGGCGTGCGCATCTCCATGCTCAAGGAGGTGATCGCCTCCTACCGCTACCGCACCTATCCCTATCTCGACACCCGCGCGCGCGTCTGGCTGGCCGAGGTCTGCCTGCGCGGCGGCCGGCCCGCCGAGGCCGCCGAAGCGGCAGGGCAGGCGCTCGACGCGGCCACCCGGCACGGCCTGCGGCGGCTCGAAGGGCTGGCGCTCACCCTGCTCGCCCGGGCCGACCTGCTCGACGGGCACCCCGACGCCGCGCGCGAGCACGCCAGGCGGGCCGCCGAGGTGCACAAGGAATGGGGGCACCGGCTCGACGAGGCCGCCGCGCAGACCGTGCTCGACGAGCTCTGAGCCGCCCGCTCAGGTCTGGGCGGACAGCAACGACTCGAAGGTGTTGCGGAGCTCCCGGCCCGGGTCCACGCCGAGCTGATCGGCCAGCAGGCGGCGGGTGCGCTCGTACAGCTCCAGCGCCTCCGCCTGCCGCCCCACCTGGTAGAAGGCCGTCATGAGCAGCGACACCAGCCGCTCCCTGTGCGGGTTGGCCGTCACGGTCGCGCGCAGCGGCGCGACCAGCCGCTCCGGTTCCCCCAGCCGGAGCCTCCTGCGGGCCAGCTCCTCGACCGCGGCCAGCCGCGCCTCCTCCAGCTCGACCGCCGCCACCTCCAGCGACCTGCCGCCTCCCGACCCTCCGAGCGCAGGACCGCGCCACAGGGCGAGCGCCTCGTCCAGCAGGTCGGCGCCGGACCCGTCGTCGCGCCGCGCCGCCTCGGCGACCAGCCGGCGGAAACGCAGCGCGTCCACCGACTCGGGGCCGGCGAGCAGCACGTATCCCGACGAGTCGGTCTCCACCCGGGCGCCGACCAGCGTCCTGCGCAACCGGTACACGTGTCCCTGCACGGTCATCCGCGCGCTGTCCGGGGGATCACCCTCCCACACGGCGTCGATCAGCCGCTCCACCGGCACCGGACGGTTCAGGTCCAGCAGCAGTGCGGCCAGGACGTAACGACGCTTACGCGGCCCGGTATCCAGGCGGCGTCCCCCAACACAGGCGTCAATGGACCCGAGCAGGCGAAACTCCAAGCGATCCATTCATGACAGCCTGGCGGGACACGCTAAAAGGTGGCTAAACACTGCGGCGCCAACAGAACGCCAACAGCTTCTGTCAGGGTCTACCACTCACGATCTTCGCCTAAACAGGAAGAGAATAAAGTGATCACGAAGAAGGCCGCGATCGCTGTCATGGCGGGCTCGCTCATCGCGGGGCCGATGGCCACCGTCGCCATGGCGCAGCCGAGCAACGCCGCCGTCATCGCGAAGGACCGCCTCGGTCCCGGCGACTGGCTGCTGCCCGGACAGTCGCTGACCTCCGGCCGGTTCAAGCTCATCCAGCAGGCGCAGGGGAACTTGGTGTTCTACGACGGCACCAAGGCGCTGTGGAGCTCGCCCACCGCGGGCAAGCCGGGCGCCCGGACGACCATGCAGAAGGAGGGCAACCTCGTCGTCTACGGCCTCGACAACAAGCCGCTGTGGTCCACGCAGACCGCCGGCAACCCCGGGGCCTACCTGAAGCTGCCCAAGCAGAGCGGCAACCTGGTGATCTACTCAAGGGACAACAAGCCGCTGTGGTCCTCCATCGCCTACATCAGCAAGCTGCCCTCCGGCCAGGTGCTGCGCCCCGGGCAGTTCATCCAGTCGCACAACGGCCGCTACAAGCTGATCCAGCAGAAGGAGGGCAACGCGGTCCTGTACGACGGGAAGCGCAGCCTGTTCACCACGCCGACGGCGGGGCACCCGGGCGCGCGCTCGATCATGCAGAAGGAAGGCAACTGGGTCGTCGTCGACCGCAACGACAAGCCCCTGTGGACGACCAAGACCGCGGGTAACCCGGGCGCCTGGCTGTCGGTCAGCAACGACGGCCGCGTCATCATCTACTCGGCCGCCAACAAGCCGCTCTGGACCAGCGAGATGCGCTGACCGGCTCGCGGCACCCATCACGTGGACCGGGCGGGCTCGCGGCGGCGCCATGAGCGCGGCATGACCTGCCCGGCGACGGCGCGCGCGCCCGGTGCGCGGGGGCGCTCGCACCCTTCCGCCCCTGCCGGTGGCAGGCTGGAAGCATGCGCCTGGCTACCTGGAACGTGAACTCGGTCAAGGCACGGCTGCCCCGCCTGCTCGACTGGCTGGCCGGGGTCAAACCCGACATCGTCTGCCTGCAAGAGACCAAGTGCCCCGCGGATGCGTTCCCCGCGGCGGAGGTGGGCGCGCTCGGCTACGCCGCCGCGGCCCACGGCGACGGGCGGTGGAACGGCGTCGCGCTGCTGTCCGCGGTCGGGCTCGACGAGGTGACCCTGAGCTTCCCAGGCGAGCCGGGACTCGCCGAGCTCGACGGGGTCGGCGCCGCCCGCCCCGAGGCCCGGGCCATCGGCGCCACCTGCGGCGGCATGCGGGTGTGGTCCCTGTACGCGCCGAACGGGCGCACGGTCGACTCGCCGCACTATGCGTACAAGCTGGACTGGTTCTCGGCGCTGCGCGACGCACTCGAACCCGAGCTGGCCGCCGGGCCCGTGGCGGCATGTGGCGACTTCAACGTGGCGCCGTCCGACGCCGACGTGTGGGATCCCGCGCTCTTCGTCGGTTCCACCCACGTCACCCCGCCAGAACGTCAGGCGCTGGCCGACCTTCGCGCCCTGGGACTGCACGACGTCGTGCCGACGCCGATGAAGGGGCCGCACCCGTTCACGTACTGGGACTACCGGGCCGGGATGTTCCACCAGAACAAGGGCATGCGCATCGACCTGGTCTACGCGAGCGAGGATGTCGCGGGGCGGGTGCGGTCGGCGTACGTCGACCGCGAGGCCCGCAAAGGGAGGGGACCGTCCGACCACGCGCCGATCGTGGTGGAACTGCGGCCATGAACTAATTCCCCATCGCGGCTGTCCGAGTATTCTGTGTTCTCGAATGTTTCGGGGGTGTCAAGAACCTTCAAGGCCCACAGGGGGAGCTCCGTGGAACCTGCAGACGGCCGTGTCATTCTGTTCATCATCATCGCCCTCGCCGTGTTCGCCCTCGGCCGCCGCTTCCAGACCATGGTCATCATGCGTCAGGTGTGGAAGCAGAGCGCCAGGCAGGTCAGCGCCAGGAAGGCCGTCGCGAACAACGCCGCGAAGTCGATGATCGGCATCACCCTGCTCGCGATACTCGTCGTCTGGCTGGTGCTCAACCTGAATCGCGTCATGTGAAAAAGGCCTGGAGGTGATTACCGCGCAATTGCACGGGATGGAGCAATAATGCGCGGCTCACCAGAATTCTTCTGCCGCGCCCGAGCCTCTTGCACGGCGGCTCGGGTTGTGAACGGCGGCGGAATTGGCCGTGTACGGCGGCTCGGGCTGTGTGCGGCGGCAGGGTTCGCCGTGTACGGCGTGCCTCGGGTGGCCCGCGCACGGTGGTACCGGTGGGGATCGCTTCAGCGGTGGTGGCGGCGGAGACGCAGGGCCCAGGCGGTGACCACGGCCGTGCCCGCGGCGGCCAGGGTGACGGCGCGGGTCAGGCGGACGGCCCGGCGGATGTCCTTGACGTCAGGCTCCGGCCCGTCACCCATCGTCGGACGGTGCTCGACCCTGCCCTGGTAGACGTTCGTGCCGCCCAGCGTGACGCCCAGCGCGCCGGCGAACGCGGCCTCGCAGCGGCCGGCGTTCGGGCTGGGGTGCCGGTGGCCGTCCCTCCTGAGCGCGGCCAGCGCGCCGCGCGGGTCCGGCCCGGTCAGGACCGCGAGCAGTCCGGTCAGCCGCGCGGGCACGTGGTTCGCCACGTCGTCGAGCCTCGCCGCGGCCCAGCCGAAGCGCTCGTAACGCGGCGAGCGGTGGCCGACCATGGCGTCCAGCGTGTTGATGGCGCGGTACGTCAGCAGCCCCGGCACGCCTGCCACCGCACCCCAGAACAGCGGTGCCACGACGGCGTCGGAGGTGTTCTCGGCCAGCGACTCGACCGTGGCCCGCGCCAGCTCCTTGGCCTCCAGCCGGGAAGGGTCGCGCCCGCACAGGTGGGGGAGGCGGGCCCTGGCGCGTTGGAGGTCGTCGTGTTCCAGGGCGGCGGCCATGTAGGCGCCCTCGCGGGCCAGCGTGGTGCCCCCCAGCACGGCCCAGGTGGCGACGGCGGTCACGATCGTACGCGCGGGCCGGCCGGGGATGCGCTGGGCCAGCACGCCGAGCACGGTTACGCCGCCGACGCACACGGCGACGTGCAGGACTCCACGTGATCGCGCGTCCTTGTAGAGCGAACGTTCCAGCCTCGCCGCGGCGCGCCCGAAAAGGGCCACCGGATGGGCGGGAGTCCGCGGGTCGGCGACGAGCCGGTCGAGCGCCACGCCGAGAGCGAGGCCGAGAGGGTCAGACCAGGTGGGCATGGAGCTCATCTTCGTGCACGTCCAGCCATGCGGCGGCACGGCGGATGCGCTCGCCGGCGCCGTTCGCCCACATCTTCGCCCAGTTGCCGCCGGCCGAGGCGCGGGTGCGCATGACGGTGTAGGAGCGGTGGAAGCGGAGCCTGGCCAGCTCGAGGAGGCGGCGCCGGTCACGGGGCAGGACGCCGTACGCGTCGCAGAACAGGCGCAGGCGCTCGCCCACGTCGAGGGCGTGGAGGAGCGGAGGGCGGTCGACGGGGTCGGCGATCGGGGCCCAGTGGCGGAGGGCGGTGACGATGTCGAAGAGCCGCGTGGTCGGCCGGGCCAGATCGAAGTCGATCAACGCGTACGGCCGCCCCGCCCGAAAAATCACGTTATCCATCGTTAAGTCACAATGGCCGATGACTTCCGGCACTTTATCGTCATTCGATCCCTCCTCCCAGCCGTCCAGCGTCAGCGGAAACCCCGCCGTCGCATCGTGGAACTCCCGCACCAACCCCGCGAGGCCGGCCAGCGCCTCATCGCTCGCGCTCTCCAGCCGGAGCCCGGTCGTGCCCGGCACGTAGGTGAGGATCTGGCGTCCGAACTCGTCCATCCCCACCACCCGTGGCGCACCCTCGAACCCCGCCGCCTCAAGGTGCATGAGCAGGGCGTGCACGGAGGGCGTGGACGTACTGGCCGGTCTGCGCACGGTGTCATCGACGCGCACCACTCCGTCAGTCACATCCCCGCCCTGCAAGGGAATCTCATACAGGAGCGTCGCGACCATGCCACGAGAGCTTAGACTTTCCGCCCCGCTTCCGCCCGATCTTTTCACCGGTTCCCGCAGCAGGCTCGGTCTCGGACCGCCCTCATCCGTGCCGGACGCTGACGGGTCTGATGGGTCGCGCTCGTCCGAGGCGCCGTACACATCCGAGGGGGTCGCGCTCATCCAAGGACGCTCGTTACCGAACGCTCGATGAGCATCGACGACACCCACGAGGGCGACTACGCCACCCGCCGCCACACCCGAACCGGCGTCGGCCTCACCGCCGGCTTCCTCCTCTTCCTGGCCACGTCCGATATCCTCCCTGAGGCCCACACGACCAGACAGGCCACCGGCTGGACCCTGGCGGCTACGGTCGCGAGGACCCTGTTCATGTGGAGTGTGATCGGATTGACAGACTGACACGGGAAAACGTGTGCGTGACATGTCGTCGGATCATGCACAATAAGGCGGGAGCGCCCTTAGCTCAGCTGGATAGAGCACCGGACTTCTAATCCGACGGTCGCAGGTTCGAATCCTGCAGGGCGCGCTTTGATCATGTTCTGACCTGCGGCGATGCGGGATCGGATGTATTCTAGAATTTTCGTCTAGCGTTTGCGTGCTCCGTGCGTGCTCGCTTGCACCAACCCCGCACACACCATGATCCATCCGCTACCTTCGGCTGCTGCGGCAAGAGCAGCGGCCCCGCCTCGCCCCGAGCAGGCGGCGAACGCGGGGCCGGATGCTTAATCCGACTGTTCAGCTCCTCAGCGAGATGAGTTTGCCCGGTTCGGTCTGGTCTTCCTCACCGAAGAGCAGGGCGGCGGTCTTCTCGGCCGCGGCCATGGCCACCTGCGGGTAGACGGAGGTGTAGGTGTCGGCGGTGAAGGCGCTGGAGGTGTGGCCCAGGGTCTCTTGCACGACCTTCATCTCTACCCCGGCCGCCAGCATCAGCGAGGCTGCCCCGTGGCGGAGGTCGTGAAGGCGGATGGGCGGCAGGCCGGCGAGGTAGGCGAGCCAGAGGAACTGGTCGGAGATGTGCTGGGGATGGAGCCGGGTGCCGTCGGGCTGGGTGAAGACGAACCCGGTGTCCGTCCACGCCTCACCCATGGCCAGCCGTTCCTGCAGTTGCTGCTGCCGATGGGCACGCAGCAGTTGTGCGGTGTCGCTGTCCAAGGCGATGGTCCGCACCGAGGCGTCGGTCTTCGGGGTGCCCTCATGAACTGCCCAAGCCAACTGCAGGGCCCCTTCCCGCTGAGGCTGTCGACCCTGATGGGCGTGGTGGATGGCGGACGTCGAAGGGTGCTGTGGTTGGGTCCTGTCATGGTGATGTGGCCCGATCATCCGAGCCACCTGGTCCCTGTCGCCTTCTAAATACCTGCCTCCAGGCGCGAATTCGGACATGAAGGCAGGCAAAGACCAGGCAAGATCGCGCTCCGCAACCCGGGTGTACTGCTTCCGGGGCAGGCTGCTGCCCATGCGCTCCGCTACAGCGCGAGACTACGCGTCTGACTCGCTGACACCTGGAGGCGAGTCACAACCTCCGATCCACCCCTGGTCCACGTCGTGTTGAGCGTCCGACTTGCAGCGCCGTTGACCTGGAACAAGAGGGCTCGCATTAGGAGAGCGGACGTTCTTCTGCCCAGTCAGGCACCTTGAGCTGCTCATACAGCCTCGTGGGCGCCGCAGCGTGCAAGATCATCCCCCGTATCTCCCTGGACAAGCCGAGGGGACTATCGGTAGCCCCGGCAGCGACCTCATTCGGCTCGCCCTCCCAGCCACGGCAGGCGTGCTGCCGACGCAGCAAGTGCGATCGTGATGCAGGCGGAAAGCACCAACGCGCGTGACGTTGACCCAGCCAATGCCCCGGCAGCGGACACGGACCTCCGGCCAGGCAGCACGGGTGCCGAGACACAGTCGTTGGGCAGTCTGACCCTTGACCACACAACCGGCCGACAGGCTGCGCCGGTCGGCCGGTTGAGCTCGTGCGCCACTTCGCATTGGGCGGGACGGTTGGACCGGCAACTTGAAGAGCTCGAGCTCACGATGCGATTGCTGCGGACAGATCTGGCCGAAACGCCAACCGCTATGACAAATGCGTCGATTAGAGTATCCGGGACTGATTCCAAGGGGGCGAGATGGACCCGTTTGATGAAGGACTCCGCTGTCAGGATATTCATGCCGGTCTGCGCAATGTTGACCCGAATTCCGGCACGTTGACCCCACTGGCTGAGACTCAGCTGATCGGCATGGCAGCCAGTCTCGCTGCCCTCATCCGTGGCCAAGACGTCATCGACGATGCGCAGGCGCTCCGCGCCGTGGCCGCCGAGCAGCTGGACGTCAACCAGTTCGCCTTCGACGCTGTTGTCAAGACACTCGCCGACGTCGAGTTCGTCCAGGGGGTTCAGACCTCAGGCGGCAGGATCGTCAGGTTTACCGAGAATGTCCCATATTATGACGACCTGTACGCCGAACTTGGCTGCGCCTGGCGAGCTCGCCAACCCACCGAACTCGAACAGCAGATGGTGGTCCTGGTCGAGCACCTCGCGGACACCCCTGTGCCGGTCGAGGAGCTTGCCGCTCATATCGGCTTGGATACCGCCGCCGTGCCCCAGCTCCTTGAAGTCGGTGGCAGGGCGGACCTGATCAAGACAATTCCGTTGCTGGACGGGGACGTGGTGTACTCGCCGTTCTTCGGGTTTGAGAATCCGGAAGTCGTCGGCGATCTTGTCCGAGAACACGGCTCAGCTCAGCTGGCCGACGCCTTCGCTGCCTTGCGCGGTGAACAGGGTATGCCGGTCACAGCAGTTCAGCCCGTCTTGCAGGATGCCATCGCCCGCGGCCTTCTCCTTGCCCCGGCCGTAGAGCTGCCGAACCATACAGTGCAACCGTTCGCTGCTCTGCCCTATACCCTCAACCGGGAGTTGCTGCGCGGCCGAAAGCCAGTGCTGGAGAAGGCGCTTGCGGTGCTGGCGTGTCTGCGATGCGGACAGCATTTCGGTGGGGCGACCAGCCTGCCCGCCGACGCGCTGGTCGACGTGATCGACAAGCTCTTGGACCCGCACCGAGGCATCCTCCAACCCCACTCATCCCACGCCAGGCAGTATGGGCTTATGCACTCGGCCGGCATCATCGCTTTTGCCCCGGACTCTATGCCCGGAGGAAGTTGGGTGCGGCCGCAGTTCATCGACACCGAAGACAATCGAGAAGCGTTGCGCATCGCACGCGACTTGATCACCCACGGCGAACCCGTCGCAGGTCGAGTCGGCGACGAGCAGGCCCGAGCTGCCTTGTTGCTCGGCCAGCCCTTCTCTGCCCCCATGCAGACAACAGCCCGACTTCGCAATAGGGCGACGGTTTCGCCTCAGCAGTGGCAGACCGTAGTGGACGCGGCTTTGGGACTGGGACGGATTCGATGAGCGAACAAGACCTCGGCCTCAAGGTGGCCTCGCGCCGGCTGCTTTGGAGAATGGGCTATACCACCCGCCTCGACGTGCAGCTTCGCGGCGCATGGGGTCCCGCGGCACGGTCGGACACATCGAAGGAGCGAGGAAGACGTACTTCGCAACCGGAGTCGTTCACCGACCTCGATGTGCTCGGCCTCAGCCTCACTGGCGGGGCCCGGCTACACAGCACGATCGTGGATTGTAAGACCACCGCAGGCGGTTCCACGGGCCGTACTTTCTGGGTGCGGGGGGTGGGCGACTTCTTCGCCGCCGACGACGCCTACATGGTGCGCGATTCCGTTGTAACCGACGCTGCGCGACAACTCGCCACCCGGCTGGGTATCACCACACTGACCAGTGCGGACCTCAGTCGCCTGGAAGAACTTTACCCATGCGACATCCCGCTTGACAGTGCACCTATATCTCATCTGTTCGAGGTGTCCAGCGCGGCGACTGTCCTCGCCGCCTTCACCGGTTTGGACAAGAGGCTCAAACCGCTGCTCGACTATCGCCAGTTCGGTTACTGGCTCTACGATGAGCACCGCAACCTGGTGCAACTAGTCGAACATCTCCGCGCCTGTACCGATCTACTCGACCCGCGCAATCCCCGCCACCTTGCATTGGTACTTGATCTGACGTGGCTCTACCTGGTCAGCCTCTGTCACGCCATCCATGCCATACGCTCCGCCCACGTGTCCGACCCCGACCGCGGGTTGCAGGAGTACCTGTTCGGCGGCATCGTCGGCCTGCGTGAGAAGGAACAGCTGTCCGGGCTGCTTGCGAGTCTTCGCGAAGGTGGAGCGCTGCCTGCCGAGGTCCGAGTCGACCCGCTACCGATGTATTACCCCAAGCTCCGCGAGCTGATCACCAGGGTCATGCATCGGCCTGACCGAGTGCTATCAGCACTGCGCCTGCTTGAAGTTCTGACCACGGTGACCGCGCTGGCTCAGCGTGTTGAGCCAGCCGATCTCGGTTCACTCCACGAGGCCTTGGCCGCGAAACAAGCTGCCGACGTCGTCCAGTTCCTGGTGAGCACCACCGGCCTAGACGACGGCTTCCGAGCGCGCGTACGGTCGCTTCTTTTTGGTGAACCCGTGCCGAGCGCTCCTGAGCAAACCACGATTCCCACGTGACGTGGTCTCGCCCCAGTTTGGTGGACACCTGATCTATGAGGAACCATGGTTGCCAGAAGAAGGAGTTCACTGTGTCTACCCCTAGCCGGCGGAGTTTCGCCGGCAGATGGTGGAGCCGGTGCTCGTGGGACGGTCGCTAGAGCAACTCGTCGAGGAGTCCCAGCCCTCCGCGCAGTAACTGGACCCATCGAAGCAGGGAGGGAGTGCATGGTTGGAAATAGCGACAGAAATAAAGAATGGATAACGCATAGATTCTTTCGGACCTACGATATCGCCGAAAAATTATCTCATGTCGCCGCTCAGCCATACGCGTTCATACATGATTTAGAGGATCTCACTATTGATTTCGGCGTGTCCGAATTCGTACCCCCTTGGCAAAAAGTGACATTGTTGCACCGGTTTGCCAGTCGAATAGCTCATGATATGTTCAGCGAAGATACCAGCGGCCCATACGTCGTACGTCAATACCTCGAGGAGCCATTCAAAGTCCATACTAAGCGATATCTTCCCATGGATTTGGCCATGAGGGCATACGGCATAGACTGGGAGCCCTTCAAAGTCCCACCCCCCGATGGCGAAGAGGTGGAAGTTCGACCGCGGCTGTGGGCCTGGAGGGAATCAAATAAAGTCGCAAATGCGTGCTACGAATATTTCTGGGAGACAGCTTTTCTTTCGCAAGCCTACGACGACCTCCTGTCGTGCATGGCCGACGAGGTTTTTCATGTAGTTTTTCACAACCGCGTTCTCCTTGCAGGGCTGAACTCGTTTGTTGCGGATCAGGTTGCCCAGGTGGACCCGGACGACCTTGTTGAGGCTCCGGAAATGGCACGTTTCTTCGCCCGAAACGGTCGCCTCAAGCGCGTACGCATACCCACATGGGTAAAGAGAGCCGTATTTTTCCGAGAACATGGAAAATGCGCCATGTGTGGGAGGGACTTGTCCAATCTTCTGGATGTATTACCTTCGGAGCAGTTTGATCACGTTGTGCCATTAGCTGATGGTGGACTCAACGACATAACCAACATTCAACTTCTTTGCCAGAAATGTAATATTGCCAAATCCGATCGTGCGATCATCCCTGGCAAGAGATATCGACGATGGTTTTTTAAGTAAGCGCAACAATGCTCATCCCTGGCGGTAGTTGTCTCGTCGGGCAGGCCTAGAAAAGTTCGAGGCTGAAGTTACGGGAGTTTGGTGTCGACCGGTCTCAGCGATGAAGGCGCTGACCAGCGCAGGCCGGTACTGCATCTTCTTCAGCCGGGTCCTGATCAGCCGGACGAGTCCGTTCAAGGTCTTCTTGACCAGATTGGCCAAGGACCGCTTCAGAAGAGCCCAGACACTCTGAGCCCTTTTCATCCTGCGTAGCGGCCTTCTTCGATGAGTTGCAGGATGAGGATGGCCTGCACGATCGTGGTGGCGCGGTGCGGGCAGCAGCGCAGCCGGGACAGGATCTTCCAGGTCTTCAAGGT